>MGIR01000003.1:0-506 GCA_001793855.1 Candidatus Wolfebacteria bacterium RIFCSPLOWO2_01_FULL_45_19
AGAGAGCTGTCATCAATAATAAATTCAATTAACGATGTGTCTATTTTGCCATAATTACAGATAGTCGCCACTCTTGCGGGCGCTCCATAACCAGCAACTTTAAAACCTGACTGTTTATATTCCTCTAACTTGTTACGAAAAGCAGAAGTATATTTATCTACAGTAAGAGCAAACTTTTTTAAATCTGCTTCATTCAAAATCCCGCTCTCTTCTTCGGCTATTAAGCCAACTTCGAGAGATTGTTTCGGGTTTATTTTCTTATTTTGCGCAACAACCCGGAGCGACCCGCCGTGCGGCTCTATTCTTTCTACGGCTGTCACAATCATATCGTGCGACGCGAACAAATTTATCAAAGACGTCAACGAGTAATAAAATATCCGGTCAAGATAAAATCTTTCAAATTGAATATCTTTTAGAATGTTTGCAATATACTCAACTTCAATGATAAATTTTCCTTCGTCTGTCATTAATTTTTTAACGTCTTCAATGCACTGGTGTGGGTTTTC
>MGIR01000003.1:523-13991 GCA_001793855.1 Candidatus Wolfebacteria bacterium RIFCSPLOWO2_01_FULL_45_19
CTCTACTTGCTATAACAACGTCCGGTTTGCCCCAATGCTTTGTAATCTCCCCAACGGCTTTTCCGTCAAAAAACGACACTACGGTAGTTAGTCCTTGGTCGTTGGCAATTTTTGAAACATTTATAGATGGCTCAACGCCAATTGCTTTGACTCCCATGGCCCTGAACGGCTTTAAAAGTATTCCATCGTTAGAGCCAATATCAACAACAAATTTGGCTCCTGCAAGTTGTTTTGCGAATTCTTCAAAATGCCTTACCAATCCCGGATTTACTGAAGATAAATAATAATAATCTTCAAACATCCTTGACCGAGAAATTACTGTGCCGAGCTGAACGTTCTTACATTTAGTGCAGAAAAAAACCTCCAGCGGGAAAAAGTCCTCTGCGCCTAGTTGTTCCTTGGTCGGATATTTATTTGCTAATGGCTGCTGGCCAAGATTCAAAAACCGAATTGCGCCCTCGTTATAGCATAATGAACATTTCATATTATTTGTCATTATACTCAAACCGGATTTATATGCAATGCCTTACGCCGTTCTTGAAAGACATGTGTATGTAGTTCGCGCACCTAATCGGCTAAAATCTCGGATTTCAATTTCTTTGCCTCCCGTGAAAAGAAGAGCCGCCATTCTTTAGCCGAAACGCTTTTTATCATTTTAGGATAATCTTCAACCTTCGCGGATTTTATAAACTGAGTTCCCAGTTGCAGAGGATCAATATGCCAATCAAATTTGAGTTTAGCTTTCTTGATAAGCTCGCCGATTTTCCACTTTTTTTCTTTGCAGATAAAATATAAATCTATGTAATCCCTCGCGGCGCTACGCTGATAGATTGTAAAAAGCTTGTTGACCGCGATATCAATCAAACTATCTATGGAAATGCCGCATTCAATGCCGTTTTTTTCTATCCGCGAAAAAGGGAAATAGGTAAATTCTGTTTTTAAAACCATTTTGTCAAAATGAAAAAAAAACAGATTGCGATTGTAACTTTGTTCGAAATCAACCTTTTTAGCCCCCGTATCTTTTTTAAGCGCGTTCACGGCGGAATCAATGTTTATCATATCCACCTCATTTTCAGAGAAAAAATCTAAATCCTCGGAATAACGATGTCCGAGATAAAAAGCCGAAAGAGCAGTGCCGCCGGTAAGATAAAAATTGTCTTCCAGATAAGCAATTTTTCCAGCCGCTGCAAGAAACTGCCGCTGAGTCTTATTTAATATTTCTGCCTTCATCCAGAATAACGCTTAAAAAATTCCTCCTCGCGGGGTCAATTTTAATTCGCCGCCAATATTTCTTCAGCTCATTTTTAGAAATCTTCCGTCCGTTCAATCCAAAATTAACAAGCTGTTCCAATCGCCATATTTTATAGCTTTCGGGGTTTTTTTTGAGCCGCCGCTCGTCAATTGACCAATTATACACAGTAGCGTAATTATAACATTAAAACATGCCGAATTCAACCTTCGGCCTCCAGCCGAACGCTTTTCTGATTTTTTTGGCGTCCAAAGATATGCGGACGACTTCGCCGGGCCGAAAAGGCGCGTAAACCGGCTTTGCTTTGAAACCAAGTTCTTTTGCTAAAATATCAAAAATCATTTTGTCTTTGATTTCCTTGCCCCATCCCAGATTAAAAATATCGTTTTCCCCTTTTCGCAAACCGATAACATTGGCTCTTACAATATCGTCCACGTAAACATAATCCCTCGTTTTCGAACCATCTCCGTAAATTACGGGCCGCTTGCCTCGGCGCATCAGGTCGCTAAAAATCGCCACAACGCCGGCCTCGCCTTTTGGATTCTGACGAGGTCCGTAAACGTTTGGATAGCGAAAAATCAGATAATCAAACCCGTATTGTCGGCTGTAAAATTTTATGACTTCTTCGCCTAAAAATTTTGAAAGGCCGTAAGGAGAAAGCGGGTTGATTAACTCGTTTTCATTTGCCGGAATTTTTTTTGGCTGGCCGTAAATCGCGCCTCCGCTTGAAGAAAAAATAAATTTTCGCCCGCTTCCTTTGCCGTATTTGCCGAAAGCAAGCAGAACGTTCGCGGTTCCAAGCACGTTTGTTTCAAAAGTCGGTATGGGATTTTTGACCGATTTCACCACTTCGGCGATGGCGGCGTGATGATTAACTATCGCGGGTTTTTCTTTTTTAAAAATATTGAGAACGCGTTTCAGGTCGCGGATGTCGGCTTGATAAAATTTGGCTTTGGGATTAATATTTCGGCGAAAACCCGTGCTTAAATTATCAATTATCGCCACCTTATGCCCGGCTTTAATATAACCGTCAACAACGTGAGAGCCTATAAATCCGGCCCCGCCGGTTACTATGATTTTCATATTACTTACCATTATAATTAGATTAGACCGATATGGAAATATCAATTGTTATTCCGACTTATAAAAGGCCGGCGGAGCTTAAAGAATGCCTGAATTCTGTAATCCGCCAAACCAAGCCGCCAAAAGAAATTTTGGTGATAGATAACGCCGACGACGAAGCGAGCAAAAAAATAGTTGGCGAAATCTCGGCTGTTGCCGCGCGGTATGTCAGAAACGAAAAAGAAAACAGCTTGACCGGCGCGAAAAATTTGGGCGCGGAAAAAGCAAGCGGCGATATAGTTTTGTTTTTGGACGACGATATGACCATAACAAAAAATTATCTGGAAGAACTTTTGTCGGTATATCAAACTCATCCCGAAGCAGTCGGCGTGGAAGGATATATTGAAGCGCCGAACACAAAGCTGTACAAATTCTCAAATTTAATCGGCAGATTATTTTTTTTGGGACACAGAGCCGAAAACCAATGCCGAATCCTTCCCTCAATCAAGGGCGTTTACCCCGGCTCTTTAAATAGTCCCATGAATTGCGAATGGCTTAGCGGCGTCAGTTCCTGGAAAAAAGAAATTCTCGCGGAATTTAAATTTGACGAAAATCTGAAAAAATATTCCGACAGCGAAGACCTGGATTTTTCTTATCGCGTCCATAAAAAATATCCCCGCGGCTTGTTTATTGCTCCGCGAGCGCTGATGCGGAATAAAGAAGCCGAAGCGGGACGGCCTGCTTTGAGAGAGCTGATATTAATGACTGAAATTTATAATTTGTATCTTTTCTACAAAAACTTTGACCAAACGCTTAAAAATAAACTAATTTTTCTGTGGAGCAGGGTCGGAAAATTTATTTTTAATCTTTTGGCTTTCGTCTATAAACTGTCGCCGAATTACCTGAAAAAAAACGTTTATCTCGTTGAGGGCTGGTTTTTGGCCATAAAACACAAAAAAGAAATCAAGGCGGGAAATTTGGAGTTTTTCAATAAAACTTTAAGATAAGCTCATGCTCATGGAAGAATATAACCAATACTGGGAAAAACATAAAAATGACTACGCCGTTGAATTGCCTAAAAGAGGAATACAAAGCAGATTAAACTTATTCCGGAAACATCTCAAGAATAAGATTGTTTTACATATCGGATGTTCGGATTGGCCCGACACGGAAGAAAAAATTGAAAATAAAGACCTTCTGCACCAATATTTAGGGAATATCGCGGCTGAACTTTACGGATTGGACGTGTCCGCGGAGAGCGTCGGCATAATGAAAAAAGACGGGATAAAAAATGTTTTCGCCGGAGATTTATATTTACTTCATAACAATGAGGGTTTATCCGATAAAAAATTTAACGTGCTGTTGATTTCCGAGGTTATTGAACATCTCGTGAATCCTGGTTTGGCGCTGGAATCAATCCGTAAATATGTTCTTAAAACCAACCCGAAATGCGAGGTTATTTTTACGGTGCCGAATTATCAAAACCTTTGGTATAATTTCACTTCCGGCTTAACGGGCAAAGAGGTCGTCAATTCCGACCATAAATATTATTTCAGTTACCGAACGTTCAGAACCCTTATAGAAAATTATAATTTTGAGGTAAATGACTTTTATTTCGCAACCTACGGCGAAGGGATGGAAACGCTAAAGGGGCGGATATTCGTGAAATTATTCTCTAAAATATTCCAGTGCCTCCTGCCATACCTATATTTCAAATGCCATGTCGGCAAACAAGGGTTTCGAGGAAAGAAAGCATAGATTTTACTTATTCTGCATAGATATAGACAAATTTGCATAGATTTGATAGGATATCTATGCAACCATGAAAGAAAAAAAGCTATTCACTATTGGAGAAACGGCCGAATTTTTGGGAGTTTCAATAGATACCCTAAGGCGTTGGGATTTAAAAGGAAAACTTAGGGCGGTCAAAAGTCCCGGAGGACATCGCTATTATCCCAAGGAACAATTAGAGAGTTTTGTGTCGGACATCAGGGCGATAGCCCGCGTTTGGGCGGAAAGCCAAACGGCCCCTAACCTGCCGCCAGAACAATACTGTCACACACAGGACATTTTCAAAGCGCGGCTTGATAGTATGGCCATTGAACTTGACCGCGAGTCAGCTACCGAGGACCTTGCGCCGCTAATTGTCGCAGTAACGGGCGAGGTTGGAAATAATTCTTTTGACCACAACTTTGGCAATTGGCCGGATGTGTCGGGTGTTTTTTTCGCTTATGATATAAATAAACGTCTTATAGCGCTGGGCGACAGAGGCGTGGGAATCCGCGCCACACTTTCTCGCGTGCGGCCGGATTTAAAAGACGACATAATGGCGCTGACAACCGCGTTTACCGAACGAGTTTCCGGCCGCTCTCCCGAACAGAGAGGAAATGGGCTAAAATTCGTTAACAACGTCGCAACGCAAAACCCGATAGGCATCTCTTTGCAATCGGGCACTGCCGTAGCCGAAATCGCTGAACGAAATGGGGGGCTAAGAGTCGGCTTGGCGGATAGACATATACGAGGGACCTTAACCATAATAACTTACAAAAATTAAAAATTATGCGCATAGAACTCAAAAAATTCGGCAAGGTGCTGACTTCACGCCCCGCCGGCAAAGAGGCCTTCGCGGCTATTCGCCCGACGTTAAACCCCGACGCCGATATGGTTGAAGTTGATTTTTCCGGTATTATTTCAATCGCGCCTTCCTGGGCTGACGAATTTTTTACCGCGCTTAAAAGTATGTACAAAAATAAAGTGAAATATTTACCAACAGACAATCGGTCAGCAATAGAAACGCTTAAAATTCTCGGAGAAAATACCGAAAAACATGCCTAATCAAACCGACAAATTCGTATCCGTAATAATCCCTTGCCGGAACGAGCAGAAATTCATCGGCGCGTGTTTGGATTCGCTTTTGGCGCAGGATTATCCAAAAGACAAAATGGAAATTCTGGTGGTGGACGGAATGTCCGAAGACGGAACAAGAGAAACGGTTAAAAAATATTCGGAAAAGTATCCGTTCATTAAACTCGTGGACAATCCCAAAAAGCACACCCCGTTCGCGCTGAACATCGGGGTTAAGACAGCGCGCGGCGACGTCATCGCCGTTACCGGAGCGCATTCCATGCTAAACAAGCCGGAAATTTTAATGAGAATTGACGCTCACGCTTCGTACAAAAATAATTACATCTCCAAATCCGTGGAATACCTTAAAAAATACGACGCGGACAACGTCGGCGGAATAATGAAAACCCTCCCGCGTTCCAACAAAGTCATAACCCGAGCAATTGCCTTGGCCTTGTCCAGTTTTTTTGGAGTCGGCAATTCCATATTCAGAACGGGCGCCAATGAACCAAGAGTGGTGGATACCGTCTTCGGAGGATGCTACAGAAGAGAGGTATTTGATAAAGTCGGGCTTTTCAACGAGAATCTTGTCCGTTCGCAGGATATGGAACTTAATCTGCGCCTTAAAAAGGCGGGCGGAAAAACAATGCTGACGCCCGACATCGTTTCCTACTATTATCCAAAAGACAATTTAAAAGATTTTTTCACGCATAATTTTCAGGACGGCATATGGGCAATCTATCCTCTGAAATTTACAAAAACGCCGCTCCGCTTCAGACATTATGTCCCGCTTCTATTCGTATTAACCCTGCCGTTGAGCGTCTGGCCGTACATACCGGCGAGCTTATTTTTCTCCGCAAAAATCGCTTTGCGCGAAAAAGACTGGCGTCTGTTTTTCGCCCTGCCGCTCGCGTTCGCCGCGCGGCATTTCGGATACGGTCTTGGGTCTATTCTGGGATTAATTAAACTTATACGATGATATGAAAACGGCTATCGTAACCACTACAATAAATGTGCCTCTTCTGCTGTCGGATTACGCAAAAAACGCAAAGGAGCACGGCCACGCAAACGTGGCATTTATCGTTATAGGAGACCTAAAAACGCCTCCCGCGACAAAAGATTTCTGCGAAAAACTTGAACGAAAAAGCGGGTACGAAACGCTGTTTTTGGATGTAGGACGCCAAAAAGAATATCTTAAGCGCTATCCGGAACTTGAAAAATTTCTGCCCTATAATTCAATACAACGAAGAAATATCGGCATATTGCTTGCCTATGAGAACGGCGCTGAAAAAATTATTACGATTGACGACGACAATTTTCTTGTAAACGGGGACTTTATAGGACAACACAGCATTGTCGGTGAATCAATGACCGCGGATACTTTAACCTCTTCTTCCGGCTGGCTGAATGTCTGCGCTTTTCTTAAAGAAAAAAACGGCAATGCTTTTTTCCCTCGCGGATACCCCATGAAAGAAAGAAAAAATAAAGGAGATATTGCTCACAAACGCATCAAGAAAACGGTGGCGGTGAACGCAGGGCTATGGCTCGGAGACCCGGATATAGACGCCGTTACAAGAATCGTTCTCGCTCCGGAAACTGAAGCATACACAAGGCAAGAAAATTTTTTTCTTGATATAGGAACGTGGTCGCCGTTTAATTCCCAAAACACGGCCCTCGCGAGAGATGTCGCGTCGGCATATTTTTTAAGCCCGCACATCGGCCGATACGACGATATCTGGGCAAGCTATGTCGTGCGCAAAATATCGGACCACCTTAACGAATTTATTAGCTACGGATTTCCTTTGGCAAAGCAGAAACGAAACGAACATAATTTAATCGGCGATTTGGAAAAAGAAATCAACGGTATGCGGATGACGGATGCTTTTTGTAAAACCCTGAGGGAATTGCCCCTTAAGGAAACAAGCTACAAAGAATGCTTCGCTGAATTGTCGCGTAATTTACCGGATAAACTGCGGCAAGACAAAAATTTTTCCGAGTCCGATGTAGCTATGCTTAAAAATTTTTGCGAAGGATTAAAAGTTTGGAACCAAACAATAGACAGAGTTAACGCAAAATGACAAGCATTATTCCACTCTTAAAAGAAACACAAAAGAAACACTGGGTTGTTCCGCGAAGGCCGCAAAAAAAGGACAGGGTCGGCTTTGTTTTTAGCACTAAAGAGCGTGTTGATTTTACAAAACAAACGCTCCCCTCCATGGACCAAGACGGCGGATACGATATTGTCTGGGTTGACGGCAGCGATTCGGAAGAAGCGCGGAAATTGCCAGCATCATACAACTTCAGAAACGCAAGGCTCGCGGAATATCATTTAGACATCAAAGGAGGGCCGAATAAAGCAATCCTGTTCGGTTTAGGGCGCCTGATTGAGCTGGGATACGATTACTGCGGGCTTATGGAAAATGACATACTCCTTAAAAAGGGTTGGTTTGAAAAACTTATGGGCCTCTTCATTCTCGCGGCGGACGACGGAATCGCGGTCGGAGCCGCCACGGTCAGAAATTTTGAAAGCAGGGTTCTGGAGTACAGAAACAGATACACGATTAATTGGAACATCGGCGCAGGAATGATTCTGTTCAGCCGAGACGCCGCGAAATTGCTGACAGAAAATTATCCCCCGATAGCCACGGCTCAAGGATTGTATAAATTCTACGGAAAGCACTTGGGGCTGGATTTAGGCACAGCTAAAGAATTGTGGTTCGACAAACCGGACCGCGCGATGTCGCCGGACTTTAATTATGAAACCGTGCTGTATCCGCGGGGACTTGCCGCAATCGGTTCGGTGCCTGCCTACGCCATAAAAGAACTTGAAGCCGGAGTGAGTCCGGAAGAACGCGGGACAAAATACGTCTCCGAAGAAAAACGAAACTTTCTTGTATATAAACCGATGAATCGGTGGAAACTGCCGATAATATACATTATCGCGCCTTTTTTTTCCGCGACGTGGGTGTTATTTAAAAATATGCCGTGGCTTAAAAAGCTGGCGAGGCGCGTATTCGACAAATGAGCGAAAAACATGGAAATATATATTCCAAAAATATATCAGGCGCTTAAAAAATATTTGCCGGTAGAAATAATTCTAAAACCATTGATTAAAATTCTTTCCGTTAGAAAAAAAATGGAGCTTTTTCGCACGGACACCCCGGGTACCAGGTTACGATTTCTTTTAGAATGGTATGAGCCCGAAACGGTCAGGGCGTGCAGACAAATTATCAAGCCTGGAATGACGGTTATTGACGCTGGCGCGCATATCGGATATTATACAAGAATTTTTTCAGAACTTGTAGGAAAAACTGGCAAGGTATTCGCGTTTGAGCCGCATCCCGCCACTTTTAAATTGCTCGCCCACAACATTCCCGCGGAAAAATATCCTAACGTCAAACTTTTTCCTCTGGCGCTCTCAGATAGGCAAGAAGAGCTTGAGTTTTTTGAAGTTAAGGGCTCGGGGAAACACAGCATATACGATGTCTCTTCTTTGTCCTACATAGACCCCGATGGATATACCCCGAAGAATAAATTACTGGTGCGCGCGCAGGACTTGGACAAAATATTGGAAAACCTCGGCAGTCCCGTTGTTGATTTTATGAAAATTGACGTGGAGGGCGCGGAGCCAAAATTACTTAAGGGCTCGGAAAAAACAATAAAGCGATCGGGGAGTTTAAGGGCTGTTATAGAATTCAATAAAGCGGCGCTTGCGCTGTCCGGAACCAGCCCGGAAAATTTTTTGAAACAACTTGAAAGGCTTGGTATTCGCAAAATTGCCACTCTGGATGAATCAACGCATTACATGAATTTACTATGCGGCAAGCAATGAAAAAAATCGCGATTTTATCGCATAAGCCCGCGAGCGGCGGTGGCGGTTCCGCTTATCTCTCAATGGTTAAAGACGCGCTGTCGCAAAATTTTCAAACAGACAACGTGAATCTCTTATCGGGCGGCGAACTGCCTTTGTATCTGAAACTGCCAAAAGCGGCGGCGGGGCTTTGGAAATTCAGCCGCAGCGCGAATTACGACACCGTTATTAGGTCCATGGATTATTGCGTCCTGTTGAACAAAAAACCGATAAAAAACATAGCGATTGTCCATCATATTGATTACTCTTTCACGCCGGCGCTGATAAAATTCATTTCTTTCTTTTCAACTCCGCTGATTTTAAGAAATTTACGGAAAGCCGACGCGATTGTGGTTGTTTCCAAATATTGGGAAAGATATTTAAAAGAAAAAGGATATTCAAACGTATATCTTATTTACAACGGCTTTGATGCGGATAAATTCAATTTTTCAGCCGAAGAAATTGAAAAATTCAGAGAAAGACACGGATTGCTTGGCAAGCCCATCGTATATTTGGGAAATCGCAATAAAGCAAAAGGAGTTGTGGAAAGTTATGCGGCGCTGAAGGACATAGACGCGCATTTGGTAACCTCTGGCTCTCCGCAAGCGGAAATTCCAGCTAAAAATCTGGAGCTTGAATACGAAGATTATCTCAAGCTTTTATCCACTTCATCCGTAGTGATTGCAATGTCGCGATTTAAAGAAGGGTGGTGCCGCACCGCTCACGAAGCGATGCTTTTAAAAACTCCTGTCATCGGCTCGGGCACGGGAGGAATGAAAGAATTGTTGGAAGGAGGAAACCAAGTCATCTGTGAGGATTTTGGCGCCCTGAGAGAAAAAGTTGAAGGATTTCTGAATAATGAAGCGTACAGAAAATCCTTGGGCGAAAAAGGGCATAAGTTCGCTAAACAATTTACAAAAGAGCGTTTTGAGCGGGAATGGCTTAAACTTATACAATGAACTGGTGGGCTGTCGCCTTGCTCATTCTTTTGGTGTTAGCCATAGGCCTGACGCCGCGGATACCGATTGGAACCGTTGATGGGCTAGGACGAATAATTGATATCAGAGGCGAAGATATTCTAATGCTTGTTCTGATACCGGTATGGTTTTTCGCGTTTTTGAGGTCAAGGAAAAAAGACATTCCCCTGCTGGCGCCGATATTATTCTGGCTGGGAATCGGACTTGTCAGCTTGCTGGTCAATTGGCTTTTTCTTGATGGCAACATCGCCAGAGGAATTTTTTATTATGCCAAAGAGCTCCAGTTCTTTTTTGTTTATTTTTTCACTTTCCTCTTTATTTCCGGTCTGGCCGTTTCAAATCTGCTTATGCGCGTCTGGCTTGGGGTGGGTTTGGCAAACATTTCTTGGGTCTTCTATCAGCTCTTTTTTACGGAAAGGGGGTTCGGAGAATACGGCACTGCCGCGCTTAACGAATGGGGTGTTTTTCCGACCGGCTCGTTCTTTTTGATTCTTTTTGTGTTTCTGTTCAACTGGTGGCTGTATTCTTATTGGAAACAAGGCGAGATTAGCGAACAAAAACAATATTTGTATTTAATCGCAATCCTCAGCATCATAATCGGCATACTCGGCGCGCTTTCAAAAACCGCGATTTACGGTTTTTGGTTTGCATTAGCGATAAGTTTGGCGTTATATGTCTGGAATACAAGAACGTTGAAAACGGCCGTTGCCTCTTCCTTGCTTTTCGCGGGCGTTGGCGCGTTCACTTTCGGCGCATATTTTTCTTTAATATTGCCCAATTTTCCGGGAGCAGATCGTATTATTTCAATAAATTCTGCGTCGCAGCTCTATCACGAAATCAAGCGAGTTCGCCTTGATGACGAGATTATCCCTCAGATGCAAGAGGCATTTCTGCAAGCCAATCAACATCCTATATTATACGCGATTGGCCACGGCAAGGGCGCCATATTGACGTCACCCGAAAGCCACAACCAATATCTTAGAAATTTCGTAGAAACGGGCATCGCGGGGAGCATGATATTCATAGCGCTTATAATTTCCATTCTCCTCGCGGCCTGGAAAAGATTCAATTCGTCAGAAAACACTTTAGCAGCGGGGCTTTCTTCCGGAATCATCGCGGCAACTCTAACGATGCTTTTTATTTCCCTTGCCGCGGACGCCTTCATTGTTGTTAAACTTAATATGACTTATTGGTTCTTTATGGGACTAGCAATGGCAATGTTGTATAAAAATATAAATGGAAACACGGAAACAAAAAGAAATTGAATACTACGACAAAAGCGCGCGGGCAACGGACGGAGGCGACTTTGAAGGGTTTACGCCAACCGCTCTGAATAGTTTCAGATTTTTGTATGAACTTGTAGCGCCGCTAATTAAAGGCAAAAATGTACTGGATTATGGCTGCGGCAACGGCATTCATACGGGATTTTTGGCGGAACACGCCGCGAAAGTAACGGCAATTGATTTATCGGAAAAATCGCTTGAAACGGCGCGAAAAAGGTTCAATACGCAAGACGGGTTGCGTATTAAATTTCTGAAAATGGACGCGGAAAAAATGGACTTTCCGGACGGTTCTTTTGACGTTGTTTTTGACGGCGGCACTTTTTCTTCCTTGGATATTGCGAAAGCAATACCGGAAATAGCGCGGGTTTTGAAACTGAGCGGTGTTCTCGTGGGCATTGAAACATTCGGGCACAATCCGATTCTGAATCTCAAACGAAAACTGAATGTTTTAAGAGGCACGCGCACCGAATGGGCCGCGACGCATATCTTGCGCCAAGAAGACGTTAAATTAATGAGCCGCTATTTCCAAAACGTTAAACTTTATTATTTTCACATTGTCTCGTGGGCGGCGTTTCCATTTCTGCGCTTTCCCAGCGGAAAATTATTGCTGAAATTACTTGAAGCAATAGACACGGCACTTGTAAAAATTCCCTTTATGCGCAAATACGCGTTTAAGGTTGTATTTATCGTCTCAAAATAAATCACGATTATAAACAATTGCGACGATCGTTGAAATTGTTTATATCAGATTATCTCCGCTTCTGTGGCTCGAAAAAATTTGAGGTGTTGAATAAGGTTAAGTTCGTTCAGGGCCACAATAAACTTTTTCGGCAAAGGTGACGGACCAAACCAAACGCTTTTTTGCAAAAGCCCAAAACCAAGCAAACGCAATTCGTCCCTTAGCCACTCTCTTGCTTTGCGGCGGTGTTCCGGAATATCAAAAGCTATAATCATATTCCTATTTTCCACATTTAAAACAGGATACGGCCCGCGCGAACGAAACGGGTCTGAAAGCTTGGCTTTAACGTACTTTCTGCCCCTATCGGTAATTTCCCAAAAGCGTTTGCGATTTTTGACTAATCCACGCTTTTTTAAACGGGAAAGCGTTGTACGCAGGGTGGTTTCTTTTACTTGTCGTTCCCACTCTTGATAATTCAAACGTTTTGCGTCCGCCAAACACCGGCGCGCCGAAGCGCGGCCGCCGGAATAATAAAACAAAATATTCAACAAAGAATCCTGCTGGTTCATATTTATTGCTTTTTATTACTTTATAAACAATCTTGACGGTCGTCAAGATTGTTTATATTAGAAATTCGGACTACATTTGACTACATTTGATGAACGCGCTTATTATATTATACTTTATAAAAATGACCAAGAGGTGGTTAGATTTATTTTTTTCAATTTTCGGGGTGATTATTCTGTCTCCGTTTCTTTTGCTTTTCGCGGCGCTGATTAAAATCGCGTCGCCGGGTCCGGTTTTTTACCGCGGAGTTCGCGCGGGAAAAATTTTCAAACCGTTTCGTATTTTTAAGTTTCGGACAATGGTCATGGGCGCTGAAGAGATCGGTGGGCCGTCAACCGCCGAAGACGACCCGCGCGTTACGAAAATAGGCAAATTCCTGCGGCGGTTCAAACTGGACGAACTGCCTCAGCTTTTTAACGTGATTAAGGGCGAAATGAGTTTGGTGGGACCGAGGCCGGAGGTTTTGGAATACGCCGAGCTTTACAGGGGCAAGCCGGAAGAAATCGTTTATTCCATTAAGCCGGGGATGAGCGACTACGCATCGCTGTGGGACATAAACGAAGGAGAAATCTTGAAAGGAGCAAAATCAACCGAAGAAACCGAAAGAATATATCTTGAAAAAATCCGCCCGGAAAAGGTCCGGCTGCAGATGAAATATGTTAGAGAAAAATCTTTAATAACCGATATTAAAATTATTCTTTTGACAATTAAAAAAATTGTGATATAACTGAATAACAATGTCCGACTATAAAAGATACGAAGACATAGCGCGGGAAGGCAGAAAAACCGTACTTAAAATGATATATGCCGCGCAGAGTTCTCACATCGGAAGCAATTTTAGCGCCCTTGACATTATAACCGTGCTTTTTGAGAATATGGACCGGAAAAAGGATAAGTTTATCGCGAGCAAGGGGTGGGTGGCGGCGTCGGTTTATTATTTTCTAGCGAAAAAGGGAG
>MGIR01000004.1:0-5116 GCA_001793855.1 Candidatus Wolfebacteria bacterium RIFCSPLOWO2_01_FULL_45_19
CCATTAGAGCTGAAACTTAAACAATAACTTCTGCCGGCAAGAAGGTTAATTTAAAACTAGGTCAAATTATTGATTCTCTTGATTTGAAAGAATATGCGAAGGGACATCCTATTGAATCGCAATTAAAATAAAAACTTGACCAATTCAATATTGTAAGTATTATTGAAGAAGCATTTTGACCTTTTTGCTTAAAGGAGGCGCATGGTAACTGTTTCTCTTCTAAATCGCTCTTCAATAGAAGAAGTTTTTAAGTTTTATGCCCAGGATGTTTTTAAAGACGTTTTTTATCCACGAGACGGAAACTGGGTTAATAATCATTTGGACAAGGATATATTTTTTATCTGCATTAGGATTGGTGCCGTTAAAAAATTGGTCGCGACTGCATGGATGGCCAGGCTTAAAAACTTTGTTTATCTGATAATAGAAAATAATCGCTTGACAATGAAAAATGATGGCCCATATAATTATAGCGGCGGTTGGTGCATCCTGCCCGAATATCGCAATCAGGGACTGTTTCGATTACTGACAGCGGCCGTTCATAGATATTGGTTTGATGAAATAAACAAGAGCGAAGAGACTGTGTTGTGGGGACGGATGGTTGGACAACAGGACATTGATGGACAGCCCCTTTTTTGGAAAGCTGTCGGAGAATCTCTAACTGGATTATCTTATTCGGACCTTCGAGAACTGCCATTTGCAGAAAAGGATAGAGAAATTTTCTTGCGATGGCCAAAAGATCCTTTGCCGTTTGATGAAATTCCACAAGCTGTACTTCAAAAAACACTTGGAACCGTGCACGAGCCATTGGTCGGCCCATTAAAGGGATTCATAGAATGGGGATTTTGTGAGCTCATGAATCGTTATTTTCCTTTATATTTAAATCAATTCTTTGTTATAAATAGAATTGGAATTAAAGACCCGTTGTTTTTCGACCGCGCGCTGGAACGAACGGTTCATCTATCCAGTAATTTATAAGAAATTAGAACCGGCATAATTGCCGGTTTTCTTTCAGCTAATAGAAGGGTTTTACGGTCTCGGAAGCGGGAAGAATTCGCCTGCCTTTAATTGTGGAATTAAAATTTATCTCAAGCGGTTGTAATAATTTTTTTTGCAGCTCATCTTTAAAAGAAATATATTTTCCGTTTTGGTTTATATAAAAAGATTTTGTTATAATTTCCGCTATAAGTTTTTTATTTAAAAATTTAACAAACCATTTTCGCGGCTTTAGAAAGAGACGCGGGATAGTTATGAGTTGTTTTTCATAAACCGCTTGTTCAAGTTGCAGGGTAAAATCATCAGTAAATAAATAGGTTAATTTTTTAAGAGCATATTTAACATGTTCTATATGGAATGAATAGCCTCCTATTTTATAAAATTCCTCACCGATTCGAGGCCCTACTATGCAGATTGGACCATTGGGAAAGCCGCACGAGCATCTGAAATTATTTTTCAAAATAATCTGATCTTCTATAGCGTAGCGAATCAGCGGAGTCGGATTCTTGCGCAGAGACGTTATAACGGACGCGCCACGATTTATTTCAAGGATATAATCCTCAGTATTTAGATGATAAGCATTCGGGCTTATTTTATTAAGGGCGTCACAAAGCGATGATTTTAATCCAATCGCAGCAGGCGCTTCTGCTATGGCATATGCGTATAAGATAGTGGCATCGCCGTAGTACTGTTTTAAAAGTTGAATAGCTGCGCTGCTTAATGGGGAGCCGGATATGAGTATTGATTTTATGTATGAGATAGAATATTTCTTTTTTTCTAATATGGCAGCTAACCGTATAGCAGTATGCGGACTGGTAAGTAGATAGTCGACCTCGTTTTCTTTTGCCAGTCGTGCGTAAAACTCCAGATTATTAATATCTCCACAAATTACACGGGCCTCGGAATTGAAATATCCGCCTTTCAGTGTGGCATTTATAAAAACCGGCATCATATGCCATGGGCGCAATATGAGGCACGATGTTCTTTTTCCCGCGTCCAGTTTTTCTATAAAACGATAATACGATGGTTTTGTATAAGAATTGTGAAAAACACTTAACGGAAAGCCTGTTGTGCCAGATGAAAAACCGAGAAAGTATGGACCGTCGTATGTCGATGCCGTTGTCCGATTTTTTAAATCTATTGCCCTCAGTTCTTTTTTGGTTATGACAGGGATATTTTTTAAATCTTCATCTTTATGAAAATCTTTTTCCGGATCAAAGCCGCGCGATTCCCAAAGTTTTCTATAAAGATGTGAAGACCTCCAAACATAAAAAATTAGTTCTCTAAGTGAAATTTGTTTCATAGTGAATATACTTGAAATTACAATAAATATTGATTATTTGTCAAGAATCCGCTAAACTATTATAATTATAATAATTTTTTAATCTCCATGGAGGCTAATTATGTTTTTTTAGATCAAGCTAATAATATCTCCGCAGAGGAAATAAATGTATTTTTAATCCTAGAGAGATTATTTAAGGGCCTGGCCGAAAAAGACCGCCTTGTTTTGGATGAGATTATCGCAGATGATTCAGAATTGTTTCGGCTATTTTCTCCGGAAAAAGAAAATAAATATACTTATATCACAAACATTACATCTTCAGATAATAAAATACGACGTAATCTCTTTCGTTACAAAAACGTTACCATTGAAGTATATGATAATTCTGCTTTAGCGCTAGGTACATTTTTTAATCTTGAAAAACCATTTAACACGGTTTCGTTACATATATATTTGAGTAATCGCAATGGACGATGGTTAATAACCGGCAACAGATTTCTTTAGTATCGGATCCTAGAGCGATAGATGGCCTTAAATATGCCGGAGTAGATGTGGTTTCGCTAGCCAATAATCATCAAATATTTTAAAACCCATGCATATATGCATGGGTTCGCGTAGCGGTCATTTTTTCTTGAGCTCTATATAATTTTTATTTGACCAGCCCCGCCAAGTCGAATCATATTCTATTTTCATTTCCAGTCCGTTTTCGGTTTTATACACGGTGCCCTTACGCGTTCCATAGCCGAAATCCATTAAAACTTTGCCATCTTTTATCAGTATTTTGGCATTCCATTCCTTTGCATCAGATGAGAAAAGAGCTTCGTCATTCCTGATATTTAGAGAGGCTGGCGCAGACCATTCAAGCATACCGGCGGAATATTTTTCCCATATTCCGGCCCATTCGCCTTCGAGCATCTTTTGATTTTCTTCCGTTACAATGACTTGGGTTTTTTCCGCGATAGCGCTGTTTGACGCTGCGAATGCAAAGGTAAAGAAAACTACCATTAGAAAAAGATGGATGAATCGGTTGGATTTCATGTCACACCTCTTTTGTGAAGAACCGCAGGTATGATATCCTATATTCGTGATTTTGTCAAATAGAGCAAAAATAGGGATTGCCGTTGTTTTAATTTTTGCAGCACTCGGGATCGCGGTTCTCGCGTTTAAAGAGCAGGTCGGAAAATTCGCGTGGGAAATATTTCGTCTGGATAGAGCCGCGGCGTTTTTGAATTCCAATGATGCCGCGATGCATTTCAAAATGGGCAATTTTTATTTTAACGGCGGCGCGTATGACCTCGAGCGCGCGAAGAAATATTTCGCGAAAACAATTTCGCTTGATGAGCGGCTTCCCGGCGCGCATTACCAGCTTGGCAGGATATATTTTTTGGAGGGCAAATTTTTCAGCGCGCTTGAAGAAATGAACAAGGAAATAGAACTCTATCCCGAATTTGAAAAATCGTATTATATGTCGGGACTTATCGCCGGATACCAAGGAAACTTTAATCTTGCCGTTAGAAGCTTTGAAAAATTTTTAACGTTTAAGCCGGAAAGCTGGGCCGGATGGAACGATCTCGCGTGGGTATATTTTAAAAAAGGGGATTATGAGAAGGTAAAAGAAGCCGCCGAAAACGGCATAGCCGCGGCCGGAGAAAACGTCTGGCTGAATACTTCGCTCGGAGTCGCGCTTTTGAATCTAGAAGAAGCTGAAATGGCTATAACAGTTTTGAATCAGGCGAAAATTATGGCCGAAAATATGACTCCGGAAGAATGGGGTATGGCGTATCCCGGCAACAACCCCAAGAACTATGAAGACGGATTGCGGCAGATGCTCGAAGCGATTGAATTCAATTTGAATCTCGCCATGAATTCTGTGGATAACTTTTAAGACAAAAGAGGTAAGATATATACAATGCTTAGTCGGAGACAATACACAGTTCCATTGGCGGCAATCGCGATTCTGTCTCTTATCGTTTTTTCGCCGTATTTATCCGCGACTTTGTCCGGTAGTAACGCGTTTTCTACCGAAGTTGGTTTTTATGACGTTTCGCCGAAGGGTGAATCCGCCGGTAAAATCATACCCGCTTCATGCGAATCGGGATTTGAACATACGCCGGGTATTTGCGGTCCCGCATGTGTGGGTAATGTGGGTTCTGCGTGCTCCTCGTCGCCTAACGTTTGCGGGCAAACAAATCCTGGATATGTCCAGTGCAATGGGACGTGTGGCTTCGCGTCTCCCTATCCCGTGAGCGATAATTCCACTTACTGGAATTTCCCGGCTGGCCATCCCGGCAGCAATGATTCGTATCCTATTGGCGAGATGGGTTATGGCGCGGATACATGCGATGCCGCCGAAAGAACGCCGTATGATTGCCCCGCGGGCGCGAACGCGAGTTGTGCCGATGTTTATCAATGGTGGGAGTATGGTCGATGGGCCCGCGATGTCCATTGCAGATCCGGCTATACAGCCATATCGCCGCCGTCGAATAACGGCTGCGCATCGCTTACGGTCACTCCGAGTAGCGCAAGCGTAACCAGAGGCGCAACGACGCAGCTTAGAGCATTTTACGATCCGGACGGCGTTGGGCCGCAATCGTCATTTGAAGTAACCGGCAGCGCGAACTGGATTTCGGATAATCCATCAATCGCGAGCGTTAACAATGCCGCCAACAGGGGACTCGTTACGGGAGAAAGTGTGGGAAGCGTGAACATTGCATCAAGTTATGGAGGCGCAAGCGGATTTGCTAATGTGCGCGTTACTGACTCATTACCTCCACCACCTCCACCGCCTCCACCGCCACCACCACCTCCACCGCCACCGCCACCTCCTCCACCACTAGATAA
>MGIR01000004.1:5126-5420 GCA_001793855.1 Candidatus Wolfebacteria bacterium RIFCSPLOWO2_01_FULL_45_19
ATCGGCCAACACGATATTTCCGATTGTACGGCCTCTTACGGTTGGACTTGCGACGCTTCTGATTACAGCGTTCCGTTAACAGTGCATTTTTACACTGATGGCGGAGTATTTATTGGTTTGACGACCGCGAACGTGTCGGCCGAATCTGGTGTAGCGGCGGCTTGCGGAGGCTTCGCTAACCATCGGTTCCAGTTTCTAACTCCCGACTCCCTGAAAACTGGAACGGCTCGGTTTATTTACGCCTATGCGATTGACTATCCATCCGAGAATCAAAATCCTCTTCTCGGAAGTTCC
>MGIR01000004.1:5474-37537 GCA_001793855.1 Candidatus Wolfebacteria bacterium RIFCSPLOWO2_01_FULL_45_19
GTAGCGTAAGCATAGTCAGAGGCGCAACGACGCAGCTTAGAGCATTTTATGATCCCGACGGATCTGATCCGCAATCGTCATTTGAAGTAACCGGCAGCGCGAACTGGATTTCGGATAATCCAACAATCGCGAGCGTTAACAATACCGTTAGTAAAGGACTTGTTGCGGGAGAAAACTCGGGAAGCGCGAATATTGTCTCAAGTTATGGAGGCGCCAGCGGATTTGCTAATGTGCGTGTTACCGCCTCCTTCCTTCAGCGCCTCAGAGAAATTCTGCCCGGATTTTAGCTCTTTTGTGATTTCGCTAAAAGCCGCCTCACGGCGGCTTTTTTGGTTGTTTGCAAAAGAGTATAATTATAAAGAAATGCAAACTACGTTTTTGAGTAAATTAATTAAGAAATTTAGTCCCGGCGCTTACTTGGGCGTTGATATCGGCACGACATCCATAAAAGTAGCGGAGCTTTTAAAAACGCCAAAAGGGTTGCGTCTCAGCAATTACGGCCTGCTTGAAAGCTACGGCCATCTTGAGCGCTTCAACGACGCCATTCAAACCAGTTCTTTAAAATTACTCGGCAAAGAAACAGCCGAGATGCTGAAACTGCTGATTAAAAAATCCAAAATAAAAACAAAAAGAGCGATAGCGTCAATTCCGCTCTTTGCCGCGTTCACCATATTGCTGGAGGTGCCAAGCATGAGTTCGGAAGAAATAACGCAGTCAATGCAGTTTCAGGCGCGGCAATATATTCCTTTGCCTATTAACGAAATGGCGCTGGAGTGGATTAAGGTGGGGGAATACACGGACGAAAAAGGATTTTCAAAACAGCAGATATTTTTGATATCAATTCCAAATGATACCATAGGGCGATATAAAGATATTTTTAATTCGGCCGGATTAAATCTTGAGGCGATTGAACTTGAGAACATAAGTTTGACTCGCGCTCTTATAGGCGGCGACCTGACACCGACTGCGATTTTGGACATCGGTTGCCGCGCGAGTTCGGTCAGTATCGTTGACGGAGGATTTGTAAAGGCGGTTCACCAGAGCGATTACGGAGGCGGCAACCTTACTCAAGCTATTGCCGGTGGGTTGCGCGTAAACCCGAAAAGAGCCGAAGAATTAAAGCGGCAAAGAGGGCTTTTGGGCACGCGAGGGGAATACGAGTTATCCACATTAATGACACCCTTTTTAGATGTTATAATAAATGAAGTGAGACGCGCCGCGAATAGTTATTTTGAAAAGTACGCGCGCAAAGTTGAACGCGTCATCATATCCGGCGGAGGCGTTGCTTTGCCGGGAATAGTTGAATACGCGGAGCGGCAGTTGGGTTTGCCTGTGATAAAATCCAATCCCCTCGCGGGAAGCCGCATTGCTTATTCGCAAGAGTTGACTCCGCTGATTGAGGGCCTCGGTTCGTCTTTTTCGGTTGCTTTGGGCCTGGCGATGAAAGAATTAATATAAAACACATGATTGATACTTTAAATATAGCTTCTAAACTTGGAAAAGGCGCCGAATCGCGGGCGGGTTGGCCGTGGCGGCTGATGTTTTTCGGCATATTCTTGTCTGCTTCCGTGGCGGCGATTTATGTCGGATTGACCGTGGGTTATATCACTTACGCAAACGCTGAAATAAGAAATATAGATAATCGCATAGCTCAATTGAGCCAGGACATCGACCCGGAAACACAAAGCCGTTTTCTGGATTTTTATTCTCAAATATCCGGCATACAAAAATTACTTGGTTCGCACGTGAAAACAACGCGTTTATTCGCCGCGCTTGAGACGAATACCAATACAAGGGTCAGATACACAATAGCAAGAATAGACGCCTTCAGGTCGCAAGTTACCTTAAACGGCGCCGCGGCGACTTATGGACACTTGGCTCAACAGCTTGAGGCGTTCGCGGTCAATCCGGATGTGACGAACATTGAATTAATTGAGTCGCAGACCAGCGAAGGCGGCGTCGTTACTTTTTCCGCCCGACTAACTTTTAAGCCGTCATTTATAAGATAATATGGCAAAACCAAGCAGCAAAAGATTTGTAAGCATACTTCTGTCAATGTTTTTCATATTGGCCGCCATTGTCGGTTACTCTCTTTTTGTTGTTCCGGCTCTTCAAGAAGCAAAATTACTACGTGGAGAAATGGATGCGAAGGAGCAATTTTACGACGACCAGCGCCTGGCCATTGAACGAATAAAGGCATGGCTTTCGCAGTTTGAAGAAAATGCCCAGCTTCAGGAAGCCATGAATTCAATTTTGCCCGTCGGTGATTCTAGGCAGTCTTTGCTGGTCGCGCAGGTGAGCGGTTTAGCGGCTTTAAATGGGTTGGTTTTGGACAATCTTTCTATGCGTGTCGGGCCTATTGAACCCCCGTCGTTTGAAATTCCTCTTGCCGCCGGAATGGGAAAAGTTACGCTGGAATTCTCCGCGGCTGGTAGCTATGAGGCCTTGAAAAATTTTCTGTCAGCTCTTGAAACGAATATAAGAATAATGGATGTTGCGAGCTTGGACGCCGAAGCTATAGCTGGACAAAATTTATTCAGATTGGATTTCGCGGTCGACGTTTATTATCAAGCGAAAAGTACGCAATAAAATGGCCATCGCAATTGAACAAAGAAAAAGTGGATCGGGCCTGCTTTCGTGGATGGTAATATTCACGTTTATAGGCGGAACGTTTTGGTTTGGATACCAGATATTTTTGTCGCCAGTGGATATTCTCGAACCGTTTCTAGCGCAAGAACAGGAAATTATTTCAAGTTTGTCGCAAATTACCATTGAGCCCGCGGTTGTGATAAATTCGCAGGAATTTCGAAATTTGCGCAAACAAATACCAGACGTTACGGTTGGACAAATCGGCAGAACAAATCCGTTTTTACCGTTTTAGAGGATGGATAACAAAACCCTCATAGATGCTTTAGTAAAAAAGGGCCTTTTAGCGCAGGAGATCGGCACCAAAATTTTACGCGAGGCAACTCTTTTAGAAAGTTCCGCGGAGAATTCGATATATCAGCGCCGTTTGGTGGATGAAGTCAATCTCGCGCAAACCAAAAGCGAACTTCTCAATATTCCTTATAAAAAAATATCGGCTGACGAAATTTTTGATGAATTGCTTTCCGTTATTCCGGAAGTTACGGCGCGTACCTACAAAATAGTGCCCATTTCCAAAAATAAAGAGATTCTTGTGGTCGGAATGCTTAATCCGGACGACCCGCGCGCTCAAGACGCGCTTAAATTCATCGCCAAACAGCAAAAAATAAATTTGGGAGTTTATATAGTTACACCTTCGGATATTGAATCGGTGATGAGGAAATACGCTCCCTACAAGAGCGAAATTGAAGCCGCGATTAAAAGCATGCAGGGCAAGGGGTTGTCTCTTGCCGAATCGCAGAGAATAGTTCGGCTGGAAGAGGGCGCGAATGTTTCGGAAGAAGCTCCGATTATAAAAATGGTAAAACGGACCATCGAAGAAGGTGTTCAATTAAAGGCCTCTGACATTCATATTGAGCCACAGCGCAGCCGTTTGCGCATCCGCATTCGTGTTGACGGCGATTTGCAAGAGGTGTCCAGTATCCCGCTGGAACTTGCGCAGCCGATTGTGTCGCGCGTAAAAGTTCTTTCCAATTTAAAAATAGACGAAACGAGAATCCCTCAAGACGGAAGGTTCAGAAGTGTTGTTTTCGATCGCGACATTGATTTCCGCGTGGCGACGTTTCCGACTCCGGTCGGCGAAAAAGTTGTTCTTAGAATCTTGGATCCGACAATCGGTCTTCGCGGTTTTGAACAACTCGGAGTATCCGAGCATAATCTCGCCGCCATGAAAGAAGGGCTTGCCCGGCCATTCGGTATGGTTTTGGTTACGGGACCCACGGGTTCCGGAAAAACTACCACGCTCTACGCGATGCTGCAGACATTGAACAATGAAGAAGTTAATATTGTCAGCTTGGAAGATCCGGTTGAATATTTCATAGACGGATTGAACCAATCGCAAGTCAAACCGGAAATCGGTTATGATTTCGCTTCGGGCTTGCGTCAGATTTTGCGCCAGGATCCGGATATTATCATGGTTGGAGAAATTCGCGACAACGAAACCGCGGCGCTCGCGGTTCACGCCGCGTTGACCGGTCACGTCGTTCTTTCCACCCTGCATACCAATGACGCTTTGGGAGTGATACCGAGATTGGTTGATATGAAGGTGGAGGGATTTTTGCTTTCTTCCGCTCTAAGTTTGATGACCGCTCAGCGCCTTCTTTCAAAACTGTGTCAAAATTGCAAAGAAGTCGAACAAGCGGCGCCGGAGCTTCAGAAGCTGATAGACGGCGAAATTTCAAAACTTCCGGAAAAAATTCGCAGAACATTGTCTTTAAAGAAGCCGTATGAGATTTATCACGGACGCGGCTGTAAGGTCTGTAAGGACAAAGGATTCTCGGGGCGTTTAGCACTGCATGAAGTTTTGATAATGACTCCGGAATTGCGCGAGACAGTAAGCGTCGGAGTCAGCGAAAGCAAGATTTTGGCTGAGGCGCGGCGGCAGGGCATGGTCAGCTTGAGACAGGACGGTATTATAAAAGCGCTTAACGGCTTGTTGAGCATCGAAGAAGTTCTGCGTGAAACAACTGAAACGTGATATAATTTTTATATGTCCGAAGTTTATGAACAAAAATTAAAAGATTTGCTTTTGCTTGCGGCAAGGCAAAATGCCTCCGATCTTCATTTGGCGGTGGGACGAAGGCCGACTTTGAGAATAGATGGAAATCTAATTCCTGTTCAGCAGGAACAAATTCTCACTCCGGAAGCGACGGCGGGTTTGTCCATGACTTTGCTTACACCAGACCAACAGGCATATCTTGCCAAGAATAAAGAAGTTGACTTCGCTTATTCTTTTGAGGACAAGGCGAGGTTCCGCGTCAACGTTTATATGCAGAGAGGATTTTTTGCCGCGGCTTTGCGCCTGATTCCGTCAAAGATAAGAACGATTGAAGAATTGAATCTGCCGCCGATACTTCACGATTTTACGCGACTGGCTCAGGGTTTTGTTCTTGTGGTTGGTCCAGCGGGGCACGGTAAATCAACGACGCTTGCCGCGATGGTAGACGAAATAAATCATAGCCGCACCGAGCACATTATTACGGTTGAAGAGCCGGTGGAATATCTGTTCGCGCAGGACCGTTCCATTATCTCTCAGCGTGAAGTCGGGGTGGATACCGTTGATTTTCACAACGCGCTTCGTTCAGTTTTGCGACAGGACCCCGACGTGATAATGGTAGGCGAGATGCGTGACTCGACTTCCATATCCACAGCGTTGACCGCTTCTGAAACGGGTCATTTGGTTTTTTCAACTCTGCACACCAATTCTGCTTCTCAAACAATAGACAGAATAATAGACAGTTTTCCGGCGGGACAGCAGGGGCAGGTTACTTCACAGCTCGCCGCGACGCTTGCCGGAATAGTTTCGGAGCGCCTTGTTCCCGGTATCAACGGCGGACGTTTTCCGGCTTGCGAGATAATGTTGATGACTCCGGCAATACGCAATCTTATTCGCGAGAGAAAAACATATCAGATTGATTTGGTGATAGAAACAAGTTTGCAGGAGGGTATGATAAGTTTGAACAGGTCTTTTTCGGATTTGGTGCGAAAAAAGAAGATTTCGCTTGAAAACGCAGAATTGTATTCGCTCAACCCGTCAGAGTTAAGAGTGTTACTTGAGAGATGACCAAAGAACCAAAGAATTAAAGAACTGTTATTAAGTTCATCCGTTCATAAGTTCTTAAGTTTATAAGTTGAAACTATGAAGTTTAAATATCAAGCTCGTACAAAAACAGGAGAATTGCAGGCGGGATTTGTTGAGGGCGCCAGTAAAGAAATCGCGCTCAATCTTCTTCAGGGCAACGAACTTTATGTTTTAAGCCTGGAAGCAATGCAAAAAACGCAGTGGCTTGGAACGCTTACCGATTACTTTAATCGTGTGCGAGGTGTTGACTTGATGGTGTTTACGCGCCAGTTCGCGACAATGCTTTCCGCGCAGGTTCCGCTTGGAGATACTCTGAAAAGCCTGCATAGTCACACCAAAAGCCCGATTTTGCGGGAAGTTATTTTTGAAATGATTTCCGACGTAGATGCCGGATTGTCTTTATCACAGGCAATGGAAAGACATCCGAACGTTTTTTCCGTATTTTACATAAATCTAACCAGAGCAGCGGAGGCGACCGGTCGGCTTGACGAAACCATTTCTTATCTGGCGGGTTATCTTGAAAATGAGGTTGGACTGACTACAAAAATACGCAACGCGCTTATTTATCCGTCAATTCTTATCGGTCTGTCATTTTTGGTTGCAATGATTTTAATAGTTGTCGTATTTCCGGCGCTTAGACCCGCCTTCGAAGAAGTTGGAGTAACACTGCCACTATTTACCAGGATTATTTTTGGCTTTGGAGAATTTGTCGCGAGTTGGTGGCTGGCTATAATTGTTTTCTTATTTTTAACCTTTTTGCTTATAGCGGATTATTTCCGTTCATCGGAAGGCAGGTTAGTTTATGACGAGATTCGCGTTAAAGCTCCGATTTTGGGAAAGATATTTAGAATGCTTTATGTAACGAGATTTTCCGATGCCGCTTCAATTTTAATAAAAGGGGGCATACCCATAGCTCAGGCGATAGAAATTTCCGCGCATACCATAGACAACACGACTTATCGCGAAGTTTTGCATGAGGCCGCGGAATCGGTTAGGCGCGGCGAACCGATGTCGCTTTATTTTGGGAAGAGTGAATTTTATTTCCCGTCTTTGGTAAGCCAGATGATCGCGGTTGGTGAAACAACCGGGCGTTTGGAGGAGATGCTTGACAGGATTTCAAAATTTTACGCACGCGAGGTTGATAGTTTGGTGACGAATTTGGTAGAATTGATACAGCCTGTTTTGATTGTTGCTATAGGAATTTTTGTCGGGTTGATTTTTGCTTCTGTTTTAATTCCGATTTATAATTTGACACAAGCAATAGGAGCCGGTGGATTTTAGAATATGGTCTAAAAGGTCGTATGTTGACTAGTAATAAATGACAAATAAAAAAGGTTTTACATTGGTTGAAGTATTGGTGGTGGCGACTATCATCGCTTTATTGGCTTCGGCCGTATTTTATGGATACACTCAATTTGCGCGCCAGGGGCGTGACAGCCGCAGGGCCCTGGATCTTAACAATATACAGAAAGGGCTTGAGTTGTATTACGGCCGTAATCTGCAATATCCGAACTCGCCTTATTCCACTATGGTTTCGGAGATTCAGGGCATCGGCATATCCCAGGTGCCAAATGATCCGTTTCCGGGACAAACCTACGCATACGGCGTCAGTAGTGACCGCCAGCAATATGTTTTGAGAGCTCAGCTTGAAACAGCGGCAAGCCCGCTTCTTAACCAAGATCTTGACGGAACGGTCTTTAGTATTGATTGCAGTGACGGGTCTCCGAATCTTGGCTATTGTATCGGATCGTAGTTATTAAGTGATGGCATATATATTGCTTTTTATCATCGGCGTTAGCGTCGGCAGTTTTTTGAACGTTGTTTCCTTGCGTTACCGGTCTGGAGAAAAATTGTTCAGTTTTCGGGTAATCGGGGGGCGTTCGCGTTGTCAAAATTGCCAACGTTCGCTAGGCGCTTTTGAGTTGATCCCGCTGCTGAGTTTTGTATTTCAGAAGGGAAAATGCCGCTCATGTGGCGTCCGACTGTCGTTTCAATATCCACTGGTTGAAGCATTGGCGGGGTTTATTTTTGTTTTGGTTCCTATGCGGTTGTTCGCGCTTTATCTTTTTGCATCCGTTGAAATTATTTATCTCCTCTCTTTTCTATGGATTTTATTTTTTCTAACCCTGCTCCTTATTTCCATAATTGATTTTCGCCATTATATTATTCCGGATTCCCTTAATTTTTTTATTGCCGGTTTGGGCGCGGCCTTGATTTTGATTAAAATATACGGCGATTATGGTTTAGTTTTTCATGACTCGTTTCTTCTCGGCTATTCAATGTTTATGTCGTTTGTTTCCGGAGTTTTGGCAAATCATTTTGTCGGGGTTACAGTCGGCGCCGGTTTGTTCGGCTTAATAATTTATTTGACAAAAGGAGCGGGAATGGGATTCGGCGACTTGAAGCTCGCGGCCGTTCTTGGAATCGCGTTGGGATGGCCGGATGTTTTTTTTGCGATAATATTCGCTTTTCTTATCGGGGGCGCTGTAAGCATTCCGTTGCTTTTTGGAGGTCCCTCGACTTTGCTCGGGATAAATAAAAAAACCATGAAATCCGCCTTGCCATTCGGGCCGTTTCTGGCTTTTGGAACGGCGCTTTTGTTTTTCGCCGGATTTGAAATCTTAGAGCTGTATTTTATGGCTATGGGTCTGTTATAATTCATATATGAATATTGGAAAAGGAGCCGGTTTTACGTTGGTGGAATTGGTTGTTACCGCTTCTATAATTGTTCTTCTTGTTTCGATTCTGCTCGTTTATAGCCGCAATCAGGAGATTCCGTTACTGCTTCTCCGCGAACAATCACAACTGGTGTCCGTTATTAATCGCGCGAAGGTTTTAAGCATTCAAGCGTTTAGCGACCCGGATGTGCCGTGCGGTATCGGCGTTTATTTCCAGACAAACGGTCGTTATTTTATGTTTAAAGATCAGGCGGCTAATTGCGCCAATTCCAATTACGTCTGGGAAAGCGGCGACGCGATTATCTCCGGCGAGGACTATCTTATGGATTCAAAAATAATTTTCGCCACCCTTCCGATAAACAGCGTTGTTTTCGCGCCGCCGCATCCACTGACTTATCTTAACGGCAGTTTAACGTTCGGTGAGGCGCAGATACGTTTTCAAGTCGTTGAAGAGCCGAATTTTTTTAGAACCATTACCATAAACAATGCCGGACAAATTACAACGCAATAAGGGCTCTATATTAATAGAGGCGCTGGTTGCTCTTTCCATAATAGTGGTGGCGTTCTCGGCGGCGCTTTCGCTTCTAACCAGCTCGTTCGGACTTAATCGCGTAATAAGCGACCAATATACCGGCACTCATTTGGCGGCAGAAGGAATTGAAGTGGTAAAAAATATTATAGACGGTAATATTTTGCGGTGTTTGCCCTGGAACAGCGGTTTCGCGAACGGAGTTTTTATAGCGGACTATAACGACACGGCTTTATCCGCGTCGATGGGTTCGGAGGTTTTGCGTTTTAATCCATTAATTGGAGTTTATAGTTATGACGGTGGCATCAACACGAAGTTTAGTCGCCAGATTCAAATAAATTTATCCGGGTCGAATAGAATTCAGGTTCGTTCCACCACAAACTGGACAACAAGAGGCGGTTTTACCTCTTCGGTTAGAGTTGAAGATTATTTTTACAATTGGAGAACAGACGTCAATATACCACCGCAATGCAGATAGAAACTAAGAACGGTTATACTTTAATTGAATTGCTGGTAGCGATGACGCTGTTTGTAACCGCTTTCGCGCTGGTGAACGCCGCGTTTGTAAGCGCCTTAAAAACTCAGCGTGAAATAGTGGCTCTTATCTCCGCGAATGACAATGTGATTACGTCTATGGAGCAAATCAATAGAGAGATTAGAACCGGAATTGATTTTAGCGGCGGCGGCGACTCCTTGACGTTCACGAACGCAAGAGGCGAGGCAGTTGCCTACCGTCTTATAAATAACAGGATTGAACGCGGAGTGGGCGGAAATTTTTTCGCCATAACCGCAAACAACGTAAGGATAACCAGATTGAATTTCATACGGACGCAACCTGCCGGTTTTCCGCTGCGTGTTACAATAATCGTACAGATAAATCCCGTAGGCAAAGACCTTGAGCAGATTTTTGTCAATATGCAAACAACCGTGAGCCCGAGGATTATATTTTAAAATATGAATTATAAAAAAGGACAAGCTCTTATCATGACGGTTATGGTGCTTTCTGGAATTATGGTCGGCACCACGGTAATCGCCGGGACGCTTATAAAAAATCAAATTCGCCAAACCGTCGGCGTTGTTCAATCCAATCAAGCCATATATGCCGCGGACGCCGGTTTGGAATGGGAGTTGTACCGTTTTTTTGTTAATAACGCGGAGCCGAAACCAAGTATAGGAGGAGCATCTATTCAAACTTGTTCTCCCGTGGGAACGCGATGCGCCGGTTTCGAATCCAAAATACGTTCTATTGGAACCGCCGGCAGAACATCGAGGGCGTTTGAGGCTATATTTGAATAAAATATGGACAAGCAAGAGGCCAAAAGACGAATGGAAAAATTGAGGCAAGAGATTGACCGTTATAGATACGCTTATCACGTTTTGAATAAGTCGCTCGTTTCCGACGCGGCACTGGACTCCTTAAAAAAGGAGCTTTTTGATTTGGAACGGCAGTTTCCGGATTTAGTAACGTTCGATTCACCGACTCAGCGTGTCGCCGGGAAACCGCTCAAAGAATTCAAGAAAGTTCACCACGAAGAACGGATGCTTTCCTTCAATGACGCTTTTTCAGAAGAAGATATGCGTGACTGGATGGGACGCGTTGAAAATTATCTCGGCAAGAAAATCAAAGATGAATTTTACTGCGAGCTAAAAATTGACGGTTTGGCGATAGAACTTGTCTATGAAAACGGCATTCTGGTTCAGGCCTCAACTCGCGGCGATGGCATAATTGGCGAAGACGCCACGCAAAACCTCAAAACAATTGAAGCTATTCCTTTACGCATCCAGATTCCAGATTCCAGATTCCAGATTCCAAACCGCTTCGTGGTTCGTGGCGAGGTTTTCCTGACCAAAAAAGAATTTGAGCGAATTAATAAAGAACAGAAAAAGAAAGGACTGAAACCGTATGCCAATCCGAGAAATATCGCCGCCGGCTCCGTGCGCCAGCTTGATTCAAAAATAACTGCTGGCAGGAAATTGGATTCTTTTCAATACGACGTGGTAACCATTCTTGGGCAGAAAACGCACGAGGAAGAGCACGAGCTTTTGAAAAAATCGGGATTTAAAATCAATCCTAACAATAAGCGCGTCAAATCGCTGGAGGAGGTCTTCGAATTCCGCGATTACTGGGCTAAACACCGCGACAGATTGCCTTATGAAATAGACGGCATAGTTGTGATTATTAACGACAATAAAGTTTTTGATGATGCCGGAGTAATCGGTAAAGCGCCGCGCGCGGCAATCGCTTACAAATTTTCGCCAAAGGAGGCAACTACAATTATTGAAGACATCAAAGTTCAGGTTGGCCGCACCGGCGCTTTAACGCCAGTAGCCGTATTGCGCGCGGTGAGCGTCGGCGGCATTACCATTACGCATGCCTCGCTTCATAATTATGACGAGATTAAACGGCTTGGAATAAGAATTGGAGACACCGCCATAGTCAGTCGCGCGGGCGACGTTATACCGCAGGTGACCAAAGTACTTAAGGACTTAAGAACTGGAAAAGAAAAAGAATTTCATATGTTGACGCGTTGTCCGGCTGACGGTTCCAAAGTGATCAAAGAAGGAGCGGTCCACAGATGTTCCAATAAAAATTGCGGAGCGCGCGTCCGTGAGCAGTTGTATCATTTTGTGTCGCGCGCGGCTTTTGATATCCGTGGTCTCGGCAGCAAGATTATTGACCGCCTTTTGGACGAAGGACTCATCAGCGACGCCGCGGACATTTTTACGCTAAACTCCGGTGACGTCGCGGCCCTGGAACGCTTTGGCGAAAAATCAGCGGAAAATATCGTTCGCGAAGCTGATGGGCATAAAAAAATAACCCTGCCGCGTTTTTTATACGCTTTAGGAATTCTGCACGTTGGCGAGGAATCCGTGCGTCTGTTGGCCGAGGCGTTGCTTCGCGGCAAGTCAAAAATTAATTTGCCAGCCGACGTGTTGAAAGTTGGAAAATCGTTAACTGAAGGAGAGCTTCAAAATATTCGCGACATCGGTCCGGCTGTGGCCAAAAGTATTGTTGATTATTTTAAGGACAAACGCCATCAAGAACTTCTAAAAAAACTGGATTCAGTCGGCGTCAAAATAGAAATCCCGCGTCTAAAAGCTAAAAGCTCAAAACTTAAAACTAAAACATTCGTTTTGACCGGCGGTTTGGAATCAATGAGCCGCGATGAGGCAAAAGAAAAAATTCGCGAACTTGGCGGAGACATTTCAGAATCGGTTAGTAAAAAAACCGACTATGTCGTGACTGGCGGCGAGCCTGGTTCGAAATTTGAAAAGGCGAAAAAACTTGGCGTAACAACTTTGACCGAAAAGCAATTTCTTGAGATGATTCAAAAATGAGCGTTATAGACAAAAAAACATTGGAACACTTGGCCGAATTGGCGCGTATTGAGTTGAATGAGGGCGAAGAAGAGAAACTGCTCAAAGATTTAAAAAACATCCTGGGCTATTTTAATGAATTGAAAGAGCTGAATACTGAAGGCGTAGAGCCATTATCGGGCGGCGTCGCGGAAGTTAACGTTTTCCGCGACGATGTTCCGGACTTGCCCTCCGAAGCCTCGGCGCAGGCGGGACGTGCCTCCGATACCGGCAAGGGTAAGAACCAATTTCCAGAAGTAGAAAAAGGATATTTGAAAGTACCGCCAGTTTTTGAGTAGGAATTTAATTTTGAATTTCGAAATTCGAATTTCGAATCAATTTTTAAATGAATTAAATCCGAAACGTTTCAAAATTCTAGTTTAAATAATAATGTTTACCTTACACGATCTCACAATCAAAAAAGTCCACGATGGTTTGTTAAGCAAGGAATTTTCAGCGCTGGAGTTGGCAAAAGAATTTTTTGAATATATAGCATACAAAGACAAAGAAGTCGGCGCGTATTTAACTTTGGATAAAGACGGAGCTTACGTCATGGCGGAAAAAACCGATATCGCTATTGCCAAAGGCGAGGAAATCGGGGTGTTGTCTGGTGTTCCGCTTGCCGTGAAAGACAATATGCTTATTGAGGGTCTGCCCGCGACCGCGGCTTCAAAAATTCTAGAAAATTACCGTGCCGCGTATGACGCTACGGTTATTGAAAAATTAAAAAAAGAAAATGCGGTTTTTCTTGGCAAAACCAACTTGGACGAATTTGCTATGGGTTCTTCAACCGAGAATTCGGCGTTTGGAATAACTAAAAATCCGCATGACCTTAAGCGTGTTCCCGGCGGTTCTTCCGGCGGTTCCGCGGCGGCAGTTGCCGCCCATATGGCCGTTGCGGCGCTTGGTTCCGATACCGGCGGCTCAATCCGCCAGCCGGCAAGCTTTTGCGGCGTTGTCGGTTTGAAGCCGACTTACGGCGCAGTTTCGCGTTACGGCTTGATTGCGCTGGCGTCCAGCTTGGACCAAATCGGTCCGCTGACCAAAACCGTTGAAGATGCGGCAATTTTGTTTAATGCCATTCGCGGAAAGGATGAAATGGATGCGACGAGCGTAGATTTGAATCTGGAATCTGGAATCTGGAATCTGGAAAAAGTTAGAAAATTAAAAATCGGTTTGCCGAAAGAATATTTTGTAGCCGGTTTGGACAAAGAGGTAGAAAAAGCTGTTCAGAACGCGATTGATTCCATCAAAAGTTTAAAAATTGAATTTAAAGAAATTTCGCTCCCGCACACCAAATACGCGCTTTCTTGTTATTACATCATTATGCCGGCGGAAGCCAGCGCGAATTTGGCGCGGTTTGACGGTATAAGATATGGCTCGCGCGCCAAAAAAGCGGAAAACCTCCCCGAACTTTATAAAAAAACGCGCGGCGAAGAATTCGGCGCGGAGGCGCGGCGCAGGATAATTTTGGGCACGTTCGTTTTATCGTCCGGATATTATGACGCGTATTACGCTAAGGCACAGAAAGTTCGGCGGCTTATAAAAAATGATTTTGACGAAACGTTCAAGGAAGTTGACATAATTTTGACTCCAGTCGCGCCCACTCCGGCTTTCAAAATCGGCGAAAAAACAGAAGACCCGCTTTCAATGTATTTGTCCGACATTTTTACTATTCCGGTAAACCTCGCCGGCCTGCCCGCGATTTCTATTCCGGTTAAAACTGAATTACCAGTTGGCTTCCAGCTAATCGGCAAACCCTTCTGCGAAGCCGACATATTGTCCCTCGGACAGTTTTACGAAAAAATTTCGATTTAAGCCGCCGAAATAAATCCGGCGGAGATTTCTTTTTGTATTGGCTGCGGTTTTATACCGTGTAGTGTATTGTGTTTTTTCTGAATGGCGCGGCGGTTGGTTGTTTCGGCAACGAGTTTTTTAATTGAATCGGTCAGGAAGTCGGCGTATAAAATCACCTGTCCGTTTACCGAGCGCGCGGCGCGGCCTGCCATTTGCATCAAACTGCGGTAGTTTCGCAGAAACCCCTCGCGGTCAGCGTCCAAAATCGCCACCAAACTGACCTCCGGCAAATCCAAACCTTCGCGCAGAAGATTTATGCCGACGATGACGTCAACCTCGCCGCGGCGCAAGTCGTTCAAAAGCTCCATCCGCCTCAGTGTTTTTATTTCGGAATGGAGATAGTGCGTTTTTATGTTCCGTTCAAGGAGATATTCGGCAAGGTCTTCGGCTGAGCGCTTGGTTAGCGTCAGTGCCAGCACGCGTTCATTGCGGCTGACGCGCGTTTCTATTTCTTTAACCAGGTCTTTCACTTGGTTTTTCGCGGGTTTGATTTTGAGTATCGGGTCAAGAATGCCGGTCGGCCGGGTAAGCTGTTCGGCGATATGTCCGTCGCTTAATTCTGTTTCGTATTCTCCGGGCGTGGCGGAAACAAACACCGCAGAGTCAATTTTTGAATTAAATTCGTCAAAATTGAGCGGCCGATTGTCCAGCGCCGAAGGCAGGCGGAAGCCGTAATCAACCAGTGTTTGCTTTCTTTGCCGGTCGCCGCAATACATTCCTTTTAGTTGTGGCATGCCGATGTGCGATTCGTCTACAAACGTCAAAAATGGACGCGGGAAATAATCCAGCAGAGTGAACGGCGGTTCTCCTTCCTCGCGGAAAGAAAGATGTCGTGAATAATTTTCTACGCCGTTGACATAGCCGGCCTTCATAAGCATGACCAAATCAAATTTGACGCGTTTTTCCAGGCGTTCGGCTTCTTCAAATTTGCTCGCGGCTTGCAGTTCTTCCACTCGGCTGTCAAGTTCGGTTTTAATGTTTCTGCGGGCCAGGCGCAGTTGTTCTTTCGGCGCAATCCAGAATTTGGCGGGATAGATGCCGAGAATGTCAAGCGGCAGGCCGCCGTTCTCCAGAGAAATAATTTTATTTTTTGAAAATCGCGCGAGAGCTTTTTCGCCGGTAACAAGATGAATCAGCAGTTCTTTCCCGTTTTTTGAGAGGTGAAATTCTCCGGGCGACGGCTCTTTTGCCGTTCTTTGATATTGCAGAAAATTAAGATGGCGAATTAGGTCTGCCGGACTGGCTTTCTGTCCGTTTCTTATTTGCAAACGGATTCGGCGGTATTCAGACGGGTCGCCGAGTCCGTATATGCACGAAACCGAGGCCACGATTATCGCGTCTTTTCTTGTGAACAAACTTTGCAGGGCGGCATGGCGCAATTTATCTATCTCAGCGTTGATGCGCGCGTCTTTTTGAATGTAGGTATCGGTCGCGGGAATGTATGCCTCGGGTTGGTAGTAGTCGTAATAAGAAACAAAATAATGCACCGCGTTTTGCGGGAAAAATGTTTTGAATTCGTGATACAGTTGAGCGGCGAGAGTTTTATTCGGCGATATGACCAGCGCGGGCAGATTGGCTTTTTCAATGACTTGGGACATACTGAACGTTTTGCCCGAGCCGGTTATGCCGAGAAGCACTTGGCGTTTATGGCCGTTTTCCAGTCCGGATACGAGTTTTTCCACGGCTTGGGCTTGATCGCCGGTGGACTTAAATTGTGAGATAAGTTTGAAATTCATGTATAATAAGAACTAAAGAACCGTTTATAAGTTCTTAAGTTATACAGTATGATTTACGCCCTTGAAGGTAAAATTATGGCAAAAAAGTCTGGCCTGGCGATTGTGGAAGTTGGCGGAATCTGGTTCAGAGTTTTCGTCGGAGCTGGAACGCTCGAAAGTTTACCACCTCCGGGAAGCGTGGTCAAATTATTTTCTTATCTCCGCATGCGCGAGGATGGGATTGAATTATACGGCTTTTTGAGCGAACGGGAATTAAGTTTTTTTGAGCTTCTCAATACCATAAGTGGCATAGGGCCGAAGTCGGCGTTGAATATTTTAAGCATAGCCAAAACCGAAGAGCTTTTCGCGGCGATTCGCGAAGGCCGAGCGGACCTTTTTGGCAAGGCCTCCGGAGTGGGCAAAAAAACAGCGGATCGCATCATTCTTGAGTTGAAAAATAAAGTTGATTTTCACGAATCGGCCGAAATGGTAAAGACCATGGAGAGTGATGAAGATATTGTTGAAGCGCTTGTTGCCGTGGGATATTCGCGCGTCAAAGCGAAGGAGGCGCTTTCAAAAGTTGATGCTGGCCTGAAAGAATCCTCGGGGCGCTTTAAAGCCGCGATGGATATGCTTAAACAACAATGAGTCCCGTTAGAAGCCGCTTCGCTACGGAAACGTTAAATTATGAATATAAAATTTTACCATCAGACAATTAACAAGCTAGGTAACGACTTCATCAACATAGCGAAGCGTTTCCTGCTTCTAACGGGATGAACGCGGAAAATTTTCTGGAACGTTTAAAAAAAAATGAACTGATCGTCGCTTTGTATCGGATGTCGTTTTTGAGGCGGGCATATCATTTTACGCTCGCTTTTTTAGGCGCTTTGGTTTATCGTTTTCCGTCCAGAAAAATTTTCGTTCTCGGTGTTACCGGCACAAAAGGAAAATCAACGGTTTTGGAGTTGATAAGCGCCATTTTTGAAGAAGCCGGAAAAAAGACGGCGTTGCTTTCTTCGGTTCGCGTTAAAATCGGGAAAGACAGCGCCAAAAATAAATCATCCACCACTATGCCGGGCAGATTTTTCATACAGAAATTTTTACGGCGCGCCGTTGGTACCGGATGTGAATACGCGCTGATAGAAGTTACTTCTGAGGGCATTGAGCAATTTCGCCACCGTTTCATAAGTTTTGACGCCGCGCTTGTTACCAATCTTCATCCCGAGCATGTTGAAGCGCACGGCTCTTTTGAAAATTACAGAAACGCCAAGGTCAGTTTTTTTGAATATGTTTCGCGTTCACGCAAGAAGAAAGTGCGTTTTTTCATCAATGAAGAGGACGCGCATAGAGATTATTTTATGGCTGTCGCGCGCGATATTGAATCGGTTGTGCTGTTTGGACGCGAACAATTTATAGAGAACGAAGTAGGCGCGCGTTACACGCTGAAAGCCATGGGCGATCACGGCGTCGTCGGTGATTGGCTGAGGGCGAATTTTAATCTTGAAAATGCGGCAGCCGCGGTGGCTTTCGCGCGAAGCCAAGGCATTGACTGGTCGGTTATCGCGGCGACATTCAAAAAATTCAAGGGCTTGCCTGGGCGGCTTGAATTTATACAGCACAAGCCGTTTACGGTTGTCATTGACTACGCGCATACTCCTGATTCTTTGCGAAAGGTTTATGAGACATTGAGTAATGAAAATTCAAAGCTAATATGTGTTCTTGGCGCCGCAGGCGGAGGAAGAGATAAGTGGAAGCGTCCGGAGATGGGCAAAATAGCATCGCAATATTGTTCGGAAATTATACTCACAAACGAAGACCCATACGATGAGGTTCCGGAAAAAGTCTTGGAAGATATTGAGGGCGGTTTTCCGGGCGCGGTGAATTACAGAAAAATTATGGATAGAAAAGAGGCGATTCGCGCCGCTTTGAAATCGGTCAAAAAAGGCGATACAATTATAATTACGGGCAAGGGTAGCGAGATTTGGATGCGTGTTGCCGGTGGAAAGAAAATTCCGTGGAACGAGAAAAAAGTTGTGCTTGCCGCGTTAAAAGCTTCAAAGAAAAGGTCGCGCGTTTAATTATTTTATACTTATAAAACAAAATGATGAATTATTGGGGAAATTCCACGGAATGGGGATGCGGAATGTGGGGATTCGGTATATTCGGCTTTCTTTTCCAAGTTGGAGTTCTAGCACTGTTGGTCTTGGCTATTGTCTGGCTGTGGCAGAAAGTTGCCAAAAAATAGAAATGAAAGACAATATAAAAAATATTCTAGGCGTTTCACTCGCGGTCGGAGTGATTGTTTTTGCTTTCAGCGCGTGGGTTTTCGCTAAATCATTTTTGAAATCTAGCGATCCGGCCCGGACTTTTAACGTAAGCGCCGAAGGCGAAGTGGTGGCCATACCCGACATCGCCGAATTCACTTATTCGGTTATAAGCGAAGGCGGAGAGGATATAGTTGCTTTGCAAAGAGAAAATACGCAAAAGGCAAACAGAATAAACGAATATTTAAAAACGCAGAGCGTTGAAGATAAAGACATAAAAACGACAAGTTACGGCATAAATCCGCGATACCAATATTATCCTTGTCCGGTTGGCATGAGAGTATGCCCGCCGAGCGAGATAGTCGGCTACTCGATCTATCACTCCGTTGTTATAAAAGTCCGCGATTTGTCGCGAGTGGGCGAATTACTTTCCGGAGTTGTTGAAAACGGCGCGAATTCCGCCTCGGGTCTGACTTTTTCAATTGACGATTTGGACAAAGTCCAGAGTCAAGCCAGAGATATCGCCATTCAGAAAGCCGGAGCGAAGGCCAAGGCAACGGCCGCTTCCGCCGGGGTCCGGCTCGGTAAAATAGTTTCAATAGACGAGAGTTTTTACACCCCATTTTATCAGACTCGCGCTTTGACAGAAGGATTTGACGGTGATTCGTTCGTTCCGTCGTCTCCGGCGATAGAGCCCGGCAGTCAAGAAATAAAAGTCAGCGTTTCCGTTAGATACGAAATAAGATAGTATCCAAATTAGGAGGGCTTGCAAAAGATTGTAAAATGTGTTAGTATTTTGGCCTATGAACACAAAGGTTTTTTTTGTTGTTTTTATTGCCGTTTTGGGCATTGGCATTACTACGCCTTTTATTGTTGGCGCGCAGTCGCCGCTTTTGCCTACTATTACGATAGGAGCCAGCCCGTCCACCGTTGACCGTGGAAGTCCGACGATTATTTCGTGGAACACGGTAAATGCTGCGAGCTGTTACGGTTTAGGCGCGTGGAGCGGACCAAAAGCGACCTCAGGAGCGGAAACAACGCATCCATTGGTTGACTCCACTTACATACTCGTGTGCAACAGCGGCTTCCCGGGCCAGTATTCTTCAGCGCATACAATAGTTAGGGTTAACAGTTTTTTTCAACAGCCCCAGCAATCGCCAATACAGCAGAACAACGTTAACAGTTCGCTTGCAGTAACCAACTTGGTTTTAAACAAAACGTTGAACCAGTCCACCTTTACGAATTCCGTTGAGGCGCGGGAAACGGATACGCTTGTTTTTGAAATCAGGGTCAGAAACACCGGCGCTTCGTTGACGGACATTACCGTGCGCGATATTTTGCCGAAAGAAATTTTTTATCTCGGCAGTACCACAGTTAACGGCGCCGCGGTTAGCGATGGAATAGCCGGCGCTGGCCTCAATCTTTCTTCGGTTGTGTCCGGCCAGGAAATCGTAATCCGTTTCAGCGCGATTGTTTCTATTGGGATCGGCCAAACAACGGTTGTTAACCAGGCCGCGGCTATTAATTCTTCTGGTTTTTCTAATAGCGGATTTGCTACAATAATATTGAAGGGCGAAGGGCAAGTTTTGGGCGTAGGCGATATAGTGACCGGTCCGGAAAACGTCGTTCCTTGGGCTCTTGCGATAGGATTTTTCGCGACGCTTTTTATCCACCTCGTTTTTTTCAGACGGAGAGAGGAAACCGTGAATATAGCTTCCGAGCTTGAAACCGAAATTCGGAAATTAAGAACGGAAGAAAATCCTCGCTCCTTGCGTTTCTAAAATTTTTTACGAATGGAATACGTTAAAAATTTCTTTTTTCCAACCGATGGCAATGAAATGTCGCCGTACGGGCTTTCGTACAGGGCTTCCGCTCTATATTTTATTTTTGCCCTGTCGTTGACCGTTGTCCCGGTTTATATGCGCGTTTCCGAACTCGCGACGCTGGCAAATTCGGATTTGACGAGTTTTACTTCAAGGTCGGTGATTGATCTCGCGAATTCGGCGCGCTTTGCTTACGGACTCGCGCCGCTTGAAGAAAATTCTAAACTGGCTTCCGCGGCGGAACAAAAAATTGAAGATATGTTCGCCAATCAGTATTTCGCTCATTTTTCTCCGCAAGGAAAGTCGCCGTGGGATTTTTTCAGAGCGTCCGGATATTATTACTACGCGGCCGGCGAGAATTTGGCAATTGACTTCGCGACTGCGGAAAGCGCTCATGTCGCGTTAATGAATTCGTCTGCTCACAGAGAAAATATATTAAATACTTTATACGACGAGATAGGCGTGGCTGTGAAATACGGAACGTTTAACGGCCGCCCGAGCATTATTGTCGCGCAATATTTTGGGAAAAAGCGTGCCGTTGCGGCAGTTCAGTCGGAAGTTCCACCAGTCGCCGAATCTGTCGAACCCGCCGAACCTGCGGAACCAGAGGGCATTTTGGTTTCCGTGACAGCAAACAACGAAAACCGCGTAGCGGCGGCGATTGACGAGCCGGAAGTTTTACCCGAGAATGTTCCGGTTTCGTCAGCCGAAAGCAACGGAAATGGAGTATTGGCGGTGATTACGGCGGACTCATCCGCGAAAGCCGCGGCTCTGTTTGCGATGCTTCTTCTGCTTCTTTCTGTTTTATTTCTTATCACAAGAACCGGGACAATGCCGTTTGCAATCGGAGCTCGCGCGCTTGTTTTGCTGATTATGTTCGCGTATGTGGCGTTTACGGGAGTCGGCGAGACAAGGGCGGCAAAAGTTACTCCGGATTCTGCCTTTACGGTTTCCAATTCAGTAGGAAATTAAAATGTTTTTGAGGAAATTTAACATTTTTTTAATGGTATTTTTTGGGATGAGTTTCCTCGCTTATTTTTTGCTGAACGGCGGGGCGTATTGGCGCGTCGCGAGGTACGCTATTTTTTTGAATTCTCCGTTCGCGAGCGCGGAATTAAGGCAAGGTGATATTCTTGCTTTTGCCGCGTCTGGCGCGGCGGTTAGCGACGTTCCGGTCGGCAATTCATTGCTTGTAATTCCCAAAATCGGAGTTGAAGCGCCGGTAGTTATGCCAAAAAGCTCAACAAAAGAAAGCATTCTCGCGAGTATGGAAGAGGGTGTGGGAATATATCCGGGTTCGGCGAAGCTTGGAGAAGACGGACGCCTTATTATTTTGGGGCACAGTTCTCAGGCGACGTGGTATAGGGGAGATTACGCTCATGTTTTTGCTCTGTTGAATAAGCTTGAAGATTCTGACGAGTTTTATATAATAACAAACGGAAAGAAATATGTTTATCGCGTTTTCGCGAACAAAGTTTTGACGCCGCAAGAAACAAATGAATTTCTTTCAACGAAGCCGCCGCATTCCGAAATTAATCTTGTCACTTGTTATCCAGTCGGTTCTGCGTCAAAGCGGACCGTTATACAGGCGAAATTGATAAGCGAAGAGACAATATAATCAATGAAATATATTTATTTTGTCGTAATAGCAATTGTATTAATCGCGGTCGCGAGTGTGTTTATGTTTAGGTCCGAGAACGGGGAATCGGTTGAAAATCCAATCGTCGTTTTGAGCACTGCGATGGGCGATATTAAAATAGAACTTTTTGCGGACAAAACTCCGGTTACGGCGGGGAATTTTTTGAAACTCGCGCAAGAAGGATTTTATGACGGCACTAAATTTCATCGCGTCGTTGACGGTTTTATGATTCAAGGCGGAGATCCAAATACAAAAGGCGATGACGCTTCAACTTATGGCACCGGTGGTCCCGGTTATACAATAGAAGACGAATTTGTTAATGGCATTTCAAACGCGCGCGGAACAATTTCAATGGCAAACATCGGCCAGCCCAATACCGGCGGTTCGCAGTTTTTCATCAATCTTGTTGACAATGTTTTTCTTGATGGCCGACACGCGGTTTTCGGCAAAGTGGTTGCTGAAATGGAAGTTGTTGACGCTATAGCCGGCGTTCAAACAAACGAATTTGATATGCCCATTGAACCGGTTGTTGTTTTATCAGTGCGTTGAACTCCCACGCCAAAAAACCCGCAAAAATGCTAAAATAAATTTATGAACTGGCTAAAAGAAAGAAATAAATTAATTGTTATTTTGTCGCCAAGCATTGAAGAAAAATGCTCTATTCTTTTAAAAAGAACGGACGCAAAGATTGTTTATGTAAGCGATAAAAGGTCAATTTTAGAAGTCCAAAATGAAAAAGCCCCCGATGCAGACTAACCGCACAAGGGTCTTTTTCGTAGTGATTAATCACATAATAGCAACAGGCCGTCAAGAGTCAATACCTTTGTGGATAACTAAAAATGTCAAAAATCGAGAAATAATACCATGACCTCAATTTTAATTTTCATAATCCTTCAGCTTTGAGGTGGTCGTTTTTGCGTCTATGGAAGATGCGGTGTATGCTAAAATAAAATGGCTATGTTTCAGTTAAAAAATAAAATAGCGTTGGTAACCGGCGCCAAGCAAGGAATGGGCAGGACTCACGCGTTTGCGTTGGCCGAACAAGGAGCAAAAGTAGTTGTTACCGACATCAATCAAGACGAATGCGCGGCGGTGGTTGAGGAAATAAAATCAAAAGGAGGAGAGGCCGCTTGTTTCAAAATGGACGTTTCCAATGAGGCCGAGGTTGATCAGGTTTTTGATAAAGTTGTAAAGCAATTCGGGCGATTGGATATTTTGGTAAATAACGCGGGCATCTATTTCTCAAAGCTGGCATTGGAACTTACCGAAGAAGATTGGGATAAAATGATCAATATTAATCTCAAGGGCCAATTTCTTTGCGCCAAACGAGCCGCGAAAGAGATGGTTAAAAACAAGTGGGGGCGGATTATCAATATATCCTCGGTCGCTTCTGGGCAAGTTGGCGTCGGGATTGCCGGTGGCGCGCACTATACTGCTTCAAAGGGTGGAATTATCGGAATGTCGGAAACTCTTGCGGTTGAATGGGCACCCTTTGGAATAAATGTAAATGTCATTGCTCCCGGCGCGATTGATACGCCAATGGTGCAGGCAGCGCAAATACCCAAAGAGGCAATGGACGCGATGCTTCAACGTGTCCCCTTAAAAAGAATCGGCAAACCCGAAGAGGTTTCGGCAATGGTTGTTTTTCTCGCATCCGAAGAAGCAAGTTACGTTACCGGCGCCACTTTCTATGTGGATGGCGGTTGGCTGGCTGTTTAGGAAAATATTTAAATGCGTTTAACTTTTCACGGCGGGGCGAAATCGGTTACGGGAGCGAACTATCTTGTTGAATCAGGGCAAGCAAATATTCTGGTTGATTGCGGCCTTATTCAGGGCGGTTATTATTGCGATAAGCGGAATTTTGAGCCGTTTCCTTACGAGCCGGACAAAATTTCGGCGGCTTTTATAACGCACGCGCATATTGACCATACCGGCCGTTTGCCAAAGCTGATAAAAGACGGATTCAAGGGGACGGTTTATTCCACGCCGCCGACGCGTGAGTTTGCCGGTCTGCTTCTAGCAGATTCGGAAAATATTCTAAATAAGGAAGCGCAAAGGGAAAATCACGCGCCGCTTTACGGCATTGACGACGTTCAAAAATTAATGACTCAATGGCAAGGCGTTTCATATCGTAAACCGATAGAAGAAAAAAGATTTAAAATTACGCTTTACGATGCCGGGCATATTTTGGGGTCAAGCGTTGTTGTTGTTGAATCTGAGGGAAAGAAAATCGCTTTTTCTGGCGATCTCGGTAATTCGCCGTCGCCGATAATAATGCCTACGGAAAGTTTGGAAGAGCTGGATATTGATTATTGCGTCATTGAATCCACTTACGGCGACCGCTTTCACGAAGACGTTGATAAGCGTAAGGGTATTTTGGAAAATATTATTGAAGCTACGGTAAAAACCGGGGGAGTTCTTATGATTCCCGCCTTCGCGATGGAGCGCACCCAGCAGTTGCTTTTTGAATTGAACGAACTCGTGGAAAACGGTCGCATTCCGCGCGTTCCCATATTCATAGACAGCCCGCTCGCGATTAAACTTACGGCGGTATATCGGGAATATAGAAGTTATTTTAATCCTGAAGTTCGGGATTTGATAAAATCCGGAGACGACATTTTTAATTTCCGCGGTTTGAAAATGACTTTGGCTACCGAAGAATCCAAGGCGATTAATGAAGTTCCATCGCCGAAAATTATAATAGCCGGCTCGGGAATGTCGCAGGGTGGCAGAATTCTTCATCACGAAAGGCGTTATCTTTCCGACCCTAAAAACACCATTCTTTTTGTCGGCTATCAGGCAAAAAATTCGCTTGGCCGAAAGATTTTAGAAGGAGCGAAAATCGTCAAGATTTTCGGTGAAGAAGTTCCGGTAAATTGTCGCGTTGAGGCCATTGGCGGATATTCGGCTCACGCAGACCAGGCACAGCTTTTAAATTGGCTGAAGCCGGCGCGCAAAACTCTCAAAAAGGTGTTTGTGGTCCAAGGAGAAGAAGAGGCAAGTGCGGCGCTGTTGCGAAAGATTCATGATGAACTTGCGATTGAGGCAGTCGCGCCGAATGTCGGAGACGTAATTGAAATATGATACAATCTGTCTATGCCTAAAAATAACAGTGGGGATTTGAACTGGCTCAAGAATCAGCCGAATTATAAAATTTGCGTTTCCGGGGCGGCTGAAACAGGACATTGCGCCAAAGACGCGTACAAACAGGCGATAGAAGTCGGCCGTGAAATAGCCAAGCGAGGAATGATTTTAGTTACCGGCGCCACAACAGGCATTCCTTATTGGTCCGCGAAGGGAGCGAAAGAAGAGGGCGGAATTGTAATAGGAATTTCACCGGCGGTGTCGCGGGAGGCGCATGTTAAAACCTTTCATTTGCCGCTTGATTATCATGATGTTATTATTTATACCGGCTTTGATTATTCCGGAAGAAATTTGCTTCTCACTCGGGCGTCTGATGCTATAATTTCAATATGCGGGAGAATGGGTACTTTGAACGAATTCACTATCGCTTTTGAAGACAATAAGCCCATCGGTGTTCTTGAGGGAAGCGGAGGTATGGCTGATATGCTGAGAAATATCATCGCGAACGCGTATCGCGGTTACGGTAAGGTTGTTTTTTCTTCCGAACCAAAACAGCTTTTGGACTCAGTAATTAAAATGGTCGAAAAAGAACAGGTTTAAAATAATATGCCAAAAACAAAAGAACCAAAACCGATAGGAGAAATTAAGCATTATTACGGCGGCATCGGTGTTGCGGTGATTAAGTTTGGTAAGGCGGTGAAAGTTGGCGACAGAGTCAGCGTAAAAGGCGCGACTTCTGATTTCGAGGAAACGATTTCTTCAATGCAGTACGACCACAAAGAGATAAAAGGCGCGAAAAAAGGACAGGAGGTCGGCGTGAAGATTTCTAAAAAGGTTCGTGAAGGCGACAAGATTTACGAGATAAAATAGATGGAAGTTTTCGGAGATGAAAATTTGATAATGATGGGTCAGGTTTTGTTGGCCGCGTTTTTGGGCGTATTGGTCGGAGCCGAGCGTGAACTTGCGCGCAAGCCAGCCGGAATGCGCACATACGCCCTGGTCAGCATGGGCGCTTGTATTTTTACAATAATATCCATCTTTGCCGGCAGAATGTCCGGAATGATTTTAGGCACCCCGGATGACGCTTTTACAGACGTTTCGCGCATCGCGGCGCAAGTTGTGGTGGGAATAGGTTTTATCGGCGCCGGTATGGCTATTTTTCAAGGAACAAAAGTGCGCGGTTTGACCACTGCGGCGGGTGTGTGGGTTTCTGCGGCGATAGGAATGGCAATTGGTTTCAGAATGTATTCGATAGCAATATTTACTACCTTTGTGGTTCTTTTAATTTTCGTTTTTTTGTGGCAGTTGGAGGTTAGGATAGTTAAGAGATACGCCAGCGAACCGCCGGAAGATGTTTAAAAGTTTTATTCTTCCATCCGCGTTTTTGGCGGCGATGATTATCGGCGCCGGAGTGTTCGCTCTGCCTTTTATTTTTTCCGTGGCCGGATTGCCGGTCGGCTTTTTTTATTTGGCTTTCTTTGGAACTGTTTTCGCCGTTATTCATCTTCTTTACGCGGATATTATTTTCAGGACTTCCGGAGAGCGGCATCGATTTGTCGGTTACGCTAAAATTTATTTAGGCAAAGCCGGTTTTTTTGTTTCTGTATTTACGACGGCAATAGGGCTTGTTTTGGCGCTTACTATCTATCTTGTTTTGTCAGCAAGTTTTTTAAACCTCGTTTTCCCCGCGATTGACGCATTTCAAGCCATTCTCATTTTTTGGCTGGCAGCTTCTTCTTTTATTTTTTTGAAGATTGAGAACCTTGCAAATTCCGAGGTTCTGGTTGCGGCTTCAATGCTCGCGATTATTTTTGTCGTATTTTTGTTTGGTTGGTTCAGCGGCGAAGCGAATATCGCTTATGCGGAAATTAATTACGCTTATTTTTTGCTTCCTTTTGGCCCGGTGCTTTTCGCACTCGCCGGACGGCCGGCAATTTCTTTCATTGTTGATTATTTTGACCATAATCAATTGCCGGCCGCCGCGATTAAAAAGCCGATTATAGTAGGTACTCTGGTGCCTGCCGCGGTTTATCTGCTTTTTGTTCTCGGCATTTTAAAAATTTCTCCGACCATCAGCGGAGACGCCGTTTCTGGTTTAATCGGCTATCTTCCGGCTTCGTTTTTGGTTGCCATTGGTTTGTTCGGCCTTTTTTCCCTGTGGAGTTCTTATACCATCATTTCAAGGGAAGTGGAGGGGATTTTCGCGCTTGATTTTCATCTGCCGTTAAGCATCGCGCTCATCGCGACCGTATTTCTTCCGCTTATTTTGTATTTCGCGGGATTGCAGAATTTTTTGGTTTTGGTCGCCGCGGCGGGAGGGATTTTTCTAGCTCTGGAAAGCATTTTGGTCGTTTTAATGTGGCGCGCGCTCGGCAAACGCGCTATTCCGCCATTGCTTGTACGCCGCGTTTCGGCGCCGGTTCTTTTCGGTATAATTTTAATCTTTATGGGCGGGATGCTGTACGAAATATTAAATTTATTATGATTAATTTATGGCGAAACGCGGGTTGAATTTAGAAATGCCGAAACGGCGCGGGGAACAGCGGGAATTTCCAAAGGGCGCCAAAGAGCCAAGCGACGTAGTTTATATCAAAATTGATTTTGCAAAAGCTGGTTAAAATTTCCTTTTTTGTCCTTCTGCTTTCTTTGCCGTTCGGCTACCGCCGGTTATTTCACCAATTTACATTCGGCTTTGACGAGTATGAGGCGATTTTTTTGTATGCAAGCGATATTTTATTGATATTGTTCCTGGGTCTATTTACGGTTTTTGTTTTTAGATTCAAAGCGCAAATTTTAAATTTCAAAAACTTTTCTACTTCCCACTTCCTGCTTTTCACTTTCTTGTTTTTTGCCGCTGTTTCCATATTTCTGGCGCAATACCAGTTTTTGGCTTTGTATAATTTCGCGCGATTGTTGCTGTTGGTATTCGCCGCGCTTGCGATCGCGGCGTTAATACGAGACGAGGTCGTTAAATTGTCGCATATTTTCGGCGTTATTGCCGGTCTCGCGGTTATTCAGTCGTTTATAGGTTTTTTGCAGTTCGCGCGACAGGGGAGCTTGGGACTTTGGTTTTTGGGCGAATCGGTTTTAAGCCCATTCATCGGCGGGGCAGCCAAAATATCGGTTGCGGGAGGTGTTTTGCTCCGCGCCTATGGAACGTTTCCGCACCCGAACATTTTGGCCGCTTTCTTGTTGCTCGGTCTTCTTGCGCTGTATTATTTTTGGCTAAATCGCTCTTACGAGCGATCGCCCGACCTAGAACGCAATGCGATCGGTTTAGGGCTAAACCCTTGGAGTGATATTATAATCGGTGTCGGCATATTTATTGTTGCTTACGGATTGATTCTTTCATTTTCACGCATCGGATGGATTGTCGCGGCTATCGGCATGATTTTGACTTTGGTTTGGACGCTATGCCAGAAAGAATATCGCGTTCAATCCACACGCTTATTTATAATTCTATTTTCTATTTTCTGCTTTCTATTTTCTACAATTGGTTGGGCAATTTTTCCGCGAGCGAATATCGCGGCAGATGAACCGGCTGTTACTTATCGTTTATCGTACAACGAACTTGGTTTGCATTTAATAAAAGAAAATCAGCTTGGAGTTGGCGTTGGCAATCAGGTTATTTATTCTGTGAAAAATGGCGCTTACAAAACACTCGGAATGAGCGAGGCATGGCAATGGCAGCCGATACATAACATATATCTCTTAATCGGTTCCGAAATTGGAATTTTGGGACTTTTCGTTTTTTTAGTTTTTCTCGCGCTTTCAATTTTCAAACTCGAAAATTTCATTCCCAAAATCATGCTTTTATCTTTATTAATTTTTGGTTTAGCAGATCATTTCTTTTGGACTCTTCAGCCCGGACGATTGATGTTGTGGGCAGTGGTTGGTATAGTGTTGGGATTAACAAGCGATAGGCGCGAGTCCTCGTAGTTTAATGGATAGAACATCGGCCTCCGAAGCCGGGAATGGCAGTTCGAATCTGCCCGAGGGCACCAATAAAATAAATAGGACAGACGTCTGTCCTATTTATTTTATTGTGCGCAGATTCGAACTGGGAAGGGGGTCGGGGAAACGGGAGTTTTCCCGTGACGGAGTCCACGAACCGAAGGGTTCGTGAGCGCAGTCCCGCTTTTGGCGGGACGAGCAGTGAGATTCTGCCCGAGGGCACAATGCAAATGGCAGGATTGATTTTTTGATCTTCTTTGTACTATAGTATAGGTACGTTTTTTGAGAATTTGTTATTAGCTTGGAGGGTGCGCAATGAGAAAGTTTCTTCTTCCATCACGGGATAGTCCGTTAGATGCGCGGATGAAGGAATGGCTTCGCCATTTTGATACGTACGACCATAGACCGGCAGAACCGACTATTGGCACTGTTGTGGTTCTTCCTGGATATCGTGAGACTATGTGGGATCTCGCCTCGTTGCTTAAGCGATTTGAAAAAGCTAAATTCAACATTTTTGTCGCGAACTTGCCAAATCACGGTACGAGCGCCGTCAGTAAACGCATGCGAGGAGTCATTACCAACTTTGACGAATGCGTTGCCGAAACACGGCTTCTGCTAGATATGATATTCCGATCGGAATCCAGGGGAAATAAGCCGGTAATCTTTTTCGGTCATAGCGCCGGGGGGATCGCCTGTATTCGTTTGCTGCAGAAGAAACCGTTTTTCCGCACGCGTATTTCTGGCTTTATCGGGCTAAGCGTGCCGTTTGTGGTTGACCATGGCATACGTTCTTTTTTAAAACCTTTTGTAAAATATTTTTTATGGCTCGCGGTCAAGCTTCCGCGGCTCCCCATTGATTTTCTTCTTTTCACAAAACAACGCCGCGGCATCCATCCGGAGGATATGAAAGACCCTCTTTATTACAGCGGGTCTCTGCCAATCGGTTTCGCGGCTGAGGTGTACAAGGAATCAATATCTGCTCGCGAAGAAATTGCCAAACTCAATGTTCCGTGCCTCTTCGTTCACGGCGACAAAGACATTACTGCCGATTTTTCCGGCGCCGTCGAAGCATTCTCGTTAATTCCGCATAAAGATAAAACGTTTATCCCTCTTCTTGGCGTTGGGCATGAACGGCATGAAGTGTTTGACGAGTCTGGTATTGTGGAGCGTCGCATTCTTCGGTGGGCGCTAAGACGCATTAAAAAGAAACAAAAAGAACCAAGACCGTGAAAGCAGGCGCGATTTCGCCTGCTTTTTTGCGTGTGCTAAAATTAATTTAATTAGCGATGAGTAAGTTTGAAGAACTCAACAAATTGGAATTGGAAATGGCGGCGGATAAAACTTTGCCGCTTGTTGCCAACCTTGTTTTCGGAGAAGGAAATCCGGATTGTGAAGTTATGTTTATCGGCGAGGCGCCTGGCTATCACGAAGACCTGGAGAAACGCCCTTTCGTCGGCCGGGGCGGCCAGCTTTTAAATCGGGCGCTGGAGAGTATCGGCTGGAAGCGTGAAGATGTTTATATAACCAACATCGTGAAGCGCCGTCCTCCGGAGAATCGTGACCCGTTGCCGGAGGAGATTGAGGCTTATAAATTCTATCTCGCGAAGCAGGTTGAAATAATAGACCCGAAACTGATTGTCGCCTTGGGCCGATTCGCTACGAACTCTTTTTTGCCAACCGCGAAAATTACCCGAGATCAAGGCAAGGTATTCAAACTCGGCGGGCGTTTAATCGTGCCGGTGCTTCATCCCGCGGCGGCTTTGCGCGGAACAGGAGCGATGAATCAATTTTTGGATAGTTTTAAAAAACTGCCCATTATAGTGAAACGTGAGTTATAATAAGCTTATGAGCTTCGCCTTGATTTATATAGTTGTGAGAGCGTTTTATAGTTTTGTTAAATTTTGGCGGCATTGGTATGTTGAAAGTTTTACGATTATCGCGCGTATGGCAATGAATGTTCTGGAGAAGCTTGACCGTGTATTCGCGGTAAGAATAAATTTCCGTTTTCTTCTTCAGCCGCTCTATCAGGATTATACCGTCGTCGGTCGCGTTATCGGTCCAATATTTCGTTTGATTCGGGTTATTGTCGGTTCGTTGATTTATTCCGTGACTGTTGTTGCCGCGGCGATTTTTTATATCGTTTGGGCTTTGTTGCCGGTTTTTATTATTTATAGAGCTTTAACATGAATCCCGTTAGAAGCCGCTTCGCTGCGGAAACTACAAATAAGCAACATGATATTTAGCAATAAACAATTAACCAAAGCAGATTATGACTTCGCCAGCACAGCGAAGCGTTTCCTGTTTCTAACGGGATGAAGCATGAAAATTTAAATATTTATTACAGAGACCCAAGGATGGATATGACCATCGGGGGAAGATTTTTGGTTCGCGCTTCAAGCTATCTTGGTTATGGACTTTTGACCGCATTAACCGCGTCTTTCTTTATTTCGGACATAACAGCTTTGCGTTGGCTCGGTGTTTTTTTCGCGCTGTTTCTTATTCATGAAATATATCATCGCGGCGACGCGGACCGCTCTTTAAAAAATATAAAATCCGAAGCGGAAATTAACGTTAAAAATTATTTATGTCCATCCGCGTGGTCTGTGATTGGATACGCTTTTGACCGCGCGCTTTTGGGCGGGGGAGATTTCTACTTGCTAGCGCTTAGGTCGCTCTTATCAAAAAGCGAGGTTCGTTCCGCTTTTTTAAAACTTGAAATCAAACCGGATGAAGTGGAGCAAAAACTGGAGGATTATATTAAAGAGAGTGTTAAAAATACGACGTCAAAGGCTGGAATTAAAAAAAACGCCGAAGAACTTGTTTTATCGGCGTTTCGGCAGGCGATGTCAACCGATGACCGTTTCGTAAAACCTTATCATTTGGTAGGGGCTTTTAGTTCGGCGAAAAACGATTATGTTTCGCGTTTATTTGGCGTTTTCGGCATACAGCCGTCAGATCTTAAATACGCCATAATTTTTAGCCGTTTTTATTCAAGATTTTCTTTAATTCGTAATCTTCCGAGAGAACTTGGTGGATTTGTTCACGGACCGGGAAAAATAAGGCACCGCGTAATGAATCGCGCCTGGACAGCTCGGCCGACGTCGACTTTAGACCGCTACAGCGTTGACTTCACCGATTTGGCAAGAAGCGAAAAGGTAGGTTTTCTTATAGGCCATGAAAAAGAATTTGACCGGCTTGTGAACGTATTGTCCCGCCTCTCAAAGCCCAACGCTTTATTAATAGGAGAGCCAGGAAGCGGGAACGAAACAATCGTTTCGCATCTTGCTTATCGGATAACCAAAGACGACGTGCCACCGCAGCTTTTTGACAAACGGTTGGTGTCTTTGCAAATAGGAAGTTTGGTGGCCGGAGCAAAAACCGGCGAACTTCAAGACAGGGTTAGGCGAATAATTGATGAAATACTAGCCACAGGAAACA
>MGIR01000004.1:37548-57965 GCA_001793855.1 Candidatus Wolfebacteria bacterium RIFCSPLOWO2_01_FULL_45_19
GAAATACTAGCCACAGGAAACATAATTTTGCATATTCCCGATATCCATAATCTTGTAAAGACCTCAAGCGGCGGCTATATAAGCGCGGCCGACCAGTTTTTAGAGATAATAAATAGCGACAAGTTTCCGGTTATCGGCTGTACCTATCCGCGGGAATTTAAGCAGTTGGTTGAACCGAGAAGCGATTTCGCCAATGCTTTTGAAATAATAAGAGTTGACGAAATCGGGGAAGAAGACGCGATGCGAGTTATTTCTTATGATAGTATTCTGCTTGAGCGTCAATATAAAATCGTTATTACCTTCGGGGCAGTCAGAGAAGCGGTCAAACTGGCGCACAAATATTTTAGAGACAAGCTTTTGCCGTCAAGCGCGGAAGAGCTTTTAAAGGAAGCGTTGTCAGATGTTCTAGGCAGGCATGAAAAAGTTTTGGACGCTGAAGCGGTGATGCGAGTCGCGGAAAAACGAGTGAATATCCCAATCCGCGGCGCGACAGAAAAAGAAGCGCAGAAGCTTTTGAATCTTGAACAGCTTATTCACGAGCGGCTTATTGACCAAGAAGAGGCGGTAAAAGCGGTTAGCGGCGCTTTGCGCGAGTATCGCAGCGGGCTTAGTCGTAAGGGCGGACCGATAGCTTCATTTCTGTTCGTCGGCCCTACCGGAGTAGGCAAGACAGAATTGTCCAAGATTCTCGCTCAAATTCAATTTGGCTCGGAAGACGCGATGGTTCGTTTTGATATGTCGGAATTCCAGGAAAAGCACAGCATTGCGCGTTTTATCGGTTCTTCCGATGGCGTCGCGGGTTCTCTGACTGATGCGATAAGGCAGAAGCCATACGGCTTGATTTTGCTGGATGAATTTGAAAAGGCGCATCCCGATATATTGAATCTTTTTTTGCAGGTTTTTGACGACGGACGTTTGACCGATAATCTGGGACGAACCGTTGATTTTCAAAATACGGTAATAATAGCAACATCAAATGCTCACTCCGCGTTCATTAAAGAACAAATTGAAGCCGGCGAAGACATCAAAAGCATCGCCGCGGAGTTACAGAAAAAACTTTTGGATTATTTCCGTCCTGAACTTCTCAACAGATTTTCAAAAATAATTGTTTTTAAAAATCTTAGCCATAAAGACACCGAGATAATAGCGTTGCTGCAATTGCGCGCGTTGGCCGCGAGCTTGCGGGAAGTTCACGGAATAGACGCGCAATTTGACGAGGGCGCAATTAAAAAAATAGCAGAACTCGGTTTTAGTCCCGTATTCGGCGCTCGGCCTCTTCGCGGGATAATTTCTGACAAGCTGAAAAGCGCTCTTGCCGAGAAACTCCTTCGCGGAGAAATAAATAAAGGCGCAAAGCTTAAAATCATCTGGCGTGACGAAAAATTCTATTTTGAGGTATTATAAATGCAATGTGGTTCAAGAACAGTTTAAATTTTAAAGATTTAAAAGTAAATCATTTGGTTAAATATTTTATCTTTTCTGACCTTTTTTTGGTCGCGGGCATGGGGCTTGTCGCGCCGATTTTCGCCATTTTTATAGTTGACCGAATTGAAGGAGCGACGCTGATAACCGTCGGCATCGCTGCCGCCGTTTATTGGTTGGTAAAATCTCTGGTTCAATTGCCGTTAGCTATTTATTTGGACAAAACTGAGGGTGAAAGGGACGAATTCTACACTCTTGTTGGGGGGCTGATGTTGATTTCTTTTGTCGCGGTTTTGTTCGTTTTTATAAGCAATATCTGGCATCTTTTTTTATTGCAGGCAGTTCAGGCAATCGCGTTCGCTATGTACACGCCGTCGTGGAGTGGAATTTTTTCAAGGCACCTTGATAGAGATAAGCCGGCTTTTGAATGGACGCTTAATAGCACTGTCCTTGGTTTTTCCCACGGCGTAACGGCAGCTGTTGGAGGAATTTTGGCGAGCCAGTTCGGTTTTAATGTCGTATTTCTTGGAGCCGCTGCTCTAAGTTTTGTAGCGGCAGTGGTAATTTTCTTTTCGCCGGACATTGTTTTTCCGAAGCCGTCTTCTTCAATTCCGATCATTCGTGACCATCGCCTCCAGAACTTTGGGCATTAAATGTCTAATCAAGAAATCGCGAAAATCCTTTATGAAATAGGGGAGTATCTCGAGATGCAGGACGTTCCTTTTAAGCCGCGCGCCTACGAGAAAGCCGCCGAAGCCATTGATGGTTTGCAAGAAAGCGTTTCGGAGACTTACAAAAAAAGCGGAGTGAAAGCCGTTGAAGAAATATCGGGAGTCGGTCTCTCAATCGCCGAAAAAATTGAGGAGTTGCTCAAGACCGGCCATTTGAAATATTACGAAGAGCTTAAGAAAAAAACGCCGGTTGATTTATCAACGCTGACGCGCGTGGAGGGTTTGGGGCCGAAAAACATAAAAAAACTTTATCAAAAACTCGGCATTAAGACCCTGGTTGATTTGGAAAAAGCGGCAAAGACCGGCAGAATCAGAAATTTGGAAGGCTTCGGCGAAAAGAGCGAAGAAAAAATTCTTAAAGGCATTGAATTTTTGAAAAAGTCCGGCGGACGATTTGTTCTTGGTTTTGCGACGGATTCCGTCAGAGAAATCGAAGAACGGCTCGGAAAATTACCGCAGGTTAAGAAATTGAATATTGCCGGTTCCGCCCGACGAAAAAAAGAAACAATAGGCGATGTTGATATTCTTGTTATTTCAGACAAGTCGAAGCAAGTTATGGATTCTTTTGTATCAATGCCGGAAGTGGCGCGTGTTTTCGCGCATGGAGAAACCAAATCTGTGGTGCGGCTTAAAAACGGAATGGAAGTAGATTTGCGCGTGGTTCCGACAGAGTCGTACGGCGCGGCTTTGATGTATTTCACCGGTTCAAAAGACCATAATATCGCGATTAGGGAAATGGCGATTAAAAAGGGGTGGAAGTTAAATGAATACGGATTATTCAAGGGTAAAAAGCTGATTGCTGGACGGACTGAGGAAGAAGTGTATAAAAAATTTGGTATGGATTATATTGAGCCGGAGCTGCGTGAAAATACCGGAGAAATAGAATTGGCACAAAAACATAAATTACCGGAACTTATCGGTTACGATGATTTAAAAGGGGATTTACAGATTCAGACTGATTGGACCGACGGTAGAGATTCTATTGAGGCAATGGCGAAAGCCGCGTTTGACGCGGGACTTGAATATATCGCGATTACTGACCATACCAAACGTTTGGCAATGACCAACGGTCTTGACGAAAAAAGAATCAAAAAACAATGGGCTGAAATAGACAAGGTTAATTTAAAGCTTAAAGCTAAAAACTTAAAGCTCACGGTGCTTAAAGGCACCGAGTGCGATATTTTGAAAGACGGAATTATGGATTTGCCTGACGAAATTTTGGAAAAACTGGATGTTGTTGGCGCTTCGATTCATTCGCATTTTAATTTACCGCGGCACGAGCAGACAAAGCGAATTATCCGAGCGATGGAGAATACGAACGTTGATGTCGTTTTTCATTTGACTACGCGCGTGCTGAACAAACGCGAGCCGATTGAGCTTGATATTGACGAAATTATAAAAGTAGCGAAAAGAACCGGAACTATTCTTGAAATAGACGCTTATCCGGACAGAAGCGATATAAGCGATTCAATAATAAGAAAATGCGTAGATGCCGGAGTTAAAATGTCCATTGATTCGGACGCTCACGCAAAAGAGCATATAAAATTTTTGGAGTTCGGGATTGCTCAAGCGAGGCGCGGCTGGGCTAAGAAATCTGATATAATAAACGGATGGCCTCTCAAAGAGATGCTGAGGAATCTCAAACGGTAAAAACGACACGCGAAATTTCAGCCGGTTTTATAATTTACCGGAGAACAAAAGAAGGCGTAAGATACCTTCTTCTTTATCACGGCGGAAATTATTGGAATTTTCCAAAAGGTAAAATTGAGGCGGGTGAGCGCAGTTTTCGCGCGGCACTGCGCGAATTAAAAGAAGAAACCGGCTTGCGCAGAAGTGATTTGATTTTTCGGGAATATTTTCGCACCACCGATAAATATATGTTTTTTCGCGGCAAGGAGAGGATTTTCAAAATAGTTATTTTCTATCTTGCCGAAAGCAAGAGCGACGACGTCAGATTGTCTCACGAGCACGAAGGCTACGGCTGGTTTTTGCATCGCGACGCGGCGCGTATAATCAGATTTAGAAATCTTAAAGCAATCCTAAAACAAGCGGACGATATTTTGATAAAACGAATTTCACCTACTAAGTAATATGTTTCTGACAATCACTATTTTTTTAGTCGGTTTTTACATACTTGTTAAAGGCGCCGAGATTTTGATTGAGGGCGCTTCGTCTATAGCATATAAATTCGGAATTTCCACTTTTATCATCGGTATCACTATTGCCGGTATTGGGACGTCTTTGCCGGAATTCGGCATTGCGTTTCTCGCGAATTTGGCCGGAGAAGCAGGAATTGCCGTAAGTACCGTTATAGGAAGCAATATTTTTGACCTGCTGTTCGTTCTTGGAGCCGCGGCCATGCTAGTTCCGCTGGTTATGCGTCAGGAATGGATTAAAAGTGGTTTGGCATGGAATATGGCCGTGGCATTGTTGGTTGGTTTGTTCGCGTATTTTGGAACTCTGAATTGGTTCGGCGGTTTGATTATGATTTCAATATTCGCGTTTTGGATTTATAAATTGTCCGAGGACGCGAAAGTAATGAATAACGATAAAGAGACAGAGCGGCCGCGCGTTAACAAACTTTCTTTTTCCTTAGGTATGGTAGTCGTTGGAATGGCGGGAATTTTATTAGGCAGTAGATGGGTTGTGGATGGGGCTGTGGAGTTCGCGCAGGCTTTGGGAATCAGCCAGGCGCTGATAGGCCTGACCATTATAAGCATCGGAACTTCAATAGACGAATTGGTTATATCTATGGTCGCTGCTTTTAGGCAAAAAATGGGATTGGCGGTAGGAAACATAATCGGCTCAACCATTTTTAATTTCTTGATGGTTTTTGGGCTTAGCGCCGTCGTTGCTCCGATAATTTTTCCGAGGGAACTTTTGTTTGATTTCGCGTTTTTCGCCTTTTCATCCGCGCTTTTGTATTTTTTAATGCGCCGTGGCAAGGAGGAGCATATTCTAAGCCGCCTAGAGGGACTATCTCTGATTTTTCTTTACTTTCTTTACTTTATTTACGCAATTATCCGCGGCTAATCTCCGTTATTTTTTTGAAAACCGCGGGTTCGTTTTGCGCAAGGTCCGCGAGGATTTTTCTGTCCAAGCGAATGTTTTTCTTTTTCAGCAAGTTAATAAATTTTCCGTAAGTTAATTCGTTTATCCGCGCCGCGGCGTTTATTTTTACGTTCCAAAGCCGACGGAAATTTCTTTTGTTTTCTTTTCGGCCGCGAAAAGCGTGGCTCCAAGCGTGAAGAAGCGCTTCTTTTGCCGCGCGCTCTTTTGATTTTCTGCCCCAGCGGAATCCCTTGGTATAACTAAGTATTTTTTTCCTTTTTCTATTGGCGGTAACGCCGCGTTTTACTCTGCTCATATAATATTTTTATCCTCTTATCCTTCTTAATGTTCTAACGTCACTGCTATACATTTGTGACGGCTTTTTTCTGCGCATTTGCTTGCTTGATTTTCTGACTTTGAAATGGCTCATAGCCATATGCCTTTTTATAACCTTGCCAGTGCCTGTTAATTTTATTCTTTTTGTTATGCTTTTTTTCATCCCGTTAAAAGCAGGAAACGCTTCGCTGTGAAGGCGAATCGTTACCTGTCTTATTAATTGTTGGATGGTTGAAATTCATGTTTGTTATTGGCGTTTCCGTAGCGAAGCGGCTTCTAACGGGGTCATGCTTTTTTTGCAATAGAAACGCTAAATCCTCGTCCGCCTGATTTAATTTGTGAAACAATTTTATATTCCGGTGCCAACATTTTCAAAAATTCTTCAAGCTTAACGCGCGCCCAGGCTCTATTCGCTTTTTCGCGGCCCTTGAGAACCAGTTGTATTTCAACCGGATGGCCTTCCGCGAGAAATCCATTTACTTTATCGGCTTTAATTTTTAAATCGTTTAGCGCCGCGCGTCCGCTTACGCGGACCTGTTTCATTTCTTTGGCTTTTTGGCTGACGCGTTGTTTTTTTAATTCCTTTTCTTTTTGATACCGGAACTTGTCAAAACTTATGATTTTTGCCACCGGTGGTTTTGCGGACGGCGCTATTTCTATTAAGTCCAGTCCTTTTTCCCGCGCCATTCGCAGGGCTTCATTGAACGGAAGCACGCCCAAGTTCTGACTTGCTTCGTCAATCACACGCAGTTCCGTAGCCGTTATTTGATTGTTTATGCGGTTTGTAATTCCTTTCAATTTATAGCGTGAGTATCAATATAACAAATATTGAAACAAAAAGCAATACGCCACCCGGGTGGCGTATTGCTTTTAGTGGAGATGGTGGGAGTTGAACCCACGTTGGATGAGGTCGCGGTCCGCGGTTGACAAGCTTTTAAAATTTTTGCTCCTTTTACAATGCCGACTCGGAACGGCTTTCGGCATCGTCTCGCTGATATAACACCCTAGCTTCTTAGCGAGAATCTGAAGTTCGGATGCCTATGCTTTTTGTTAAGCGTAGGAAGGAACAAGGCCGGCAAATCCGGTCCTTACCTTAGAAAGTAAGTTTGCACTTATTTCGTTGCGGGGGTATTTTTCGGAGATAACCCCGCGTGCTCCGCCTGAGCGCATGACCGTTCACTCTTCCTCGAGGCCCGTCATCCCCCGCCTCTGAAATTCTCCGATCGCTATGCGACCAAGCGTTGCTTTGAAGTCAAAGAGAATTTCAAGGGCGGGGTCATCCTCTAGGTTTTCAATGTTCTTCTTATTTCCCGTTCTACGTCTCTTTTCTTTATTGCTTCGCGTTTGTCGGTTTTTTTCTTGTGTTTGCCGAGTCCTATTTCTATTTTAATAAACCGGTCCTTATTGTACACCTTTAAGGGCAGTAAAGTCAATCCCTTTTCGTGCGTTTTGCCGACGAGTTCCTTAAGCTCTTCTTTTCGCAGAAGAAGACGGCGCGTTCTTTTGGAGTTATATTCCGAGGAAGTGTTCTTCGGTTGATAGGGCGGTATATCCGCGTTTAACAGCCATAGCTGGTTGTCCTTAACGACCGCGTAGCTTCCGGAGAGATTCATACGTCCGCTCCTAATCGCTTTCACCTCAAAGCCGAGCAGTTCAATGCCCGCCTCGTATGTTTCCAAAATCGCGTAATCAAATCTCGCGCGCTTGTTTGTAGAATAAATCGTCATATTGTTTTAATATTATCATATATGTTGCGAAGTATTATATGCGTTGAATTATCTAAAGTTTCGGCTGGAGAAGATAAATTTTCAGTTGAGATTCCGGAAAATCCGGAGCATGGAGATTATGCCACGAACGTCGCCTTAATTTTGGCGAGAAAAATGGGAAAAAATCCGCGGGAGTTTGCCGAAGAGCTTGCCCTTCAACTGCGCTCAGGGCGACTTTCCGGTTTTTGCGAGAAGATAGAAGTCGCCGGACCGGGTTTTTTGAATTTTTCCATCAAAAAGGAATTTCTGCAAAAATCGTTGCCGGAGGCGTTAAAAAAAGATTTTGGAAGAATAGGCGCGGATAAAAAGAAAAAAATAAATATAGAATTCGTTTCCGCCAACCCAACCGGTCCTTTGACAATGGCGAACGGCCGCGGGGGATTTTACGGCGATGCGCTGGCGAATATTCTTGAAACAGCCGGTCATAAGGTTACGCGGGAATATTACGTTAACGACGCCGGAAATCAAATAAAACTTCTTGAAGAAAGTATCCGCGCCGCGGAAGGTAAGATTCCAAAACGTGAGGAACATTATAAGGGAGAATACATCAATAAATTAAAAGGTAAATCTGCCAACCTGGCAATTGCGGAAATTCTGAAATGGATTAGAGCCTCGCTTAAGCGCGCCGGCATAAAATTTGACGTTTGGTTTTTCGAAGAAAAGGAATTGCGCAAAAAAGGCGAACTTCAAAAGACACTGTCGCTTTTGGAAAAAAAAGGATTGGTTGAACGTAGGGACGGAGCAATCTGGCTAGGTGATGCCGTGCTTGTCAAGTCAGGCGGCGAGCCAACTTATTTTTTGTCGGATTTGGCTTACCATTACGATAAATTTTTCAAGCGCAAGTTTGAGTTGGCGGTCAATATTTGGGGTGCCGACCATCACGGTTATGTCGCGCGAGTGGAAAAGGGGATTGAGGCGCTTGGGATTGAGCCGTCTCGTCTGCGCGTAATTGTTATGCAACTTGTACGTTTGCTAAGCAAGGGTAAAGAGGCGCGCATGTCAAAGCGCGCAGGTGAATTTGTAACGCTGGATGATTTGCTCAAACTTGTCGGCGTTGACGCGGCAAGATGGTTTTTTCTGGAGAAATCGCCGGACACGCACATGGATTTTGATTTGGATTTGGCGAAGGAGCGTTCAAAGAAAAATCCGGTTTATTACGCGCAGTATGCGCATGCGCGGGCGAGCAGTATATTGAAGAAGGCGAGAAAGAAATTAAGAAACTATGAAACTGAGAAACTAAATGAAAAAGAAGAGCTCGCGCTTATCAAAAAAATTCTTAAGTTGCCGGAAGTTGTTGAAGATATTGCCGGCGATTATCAAGTCCATCGGCTGACTAAATACACTTATGAGCTTGCCAAATCGTTTACCGACTTTTATGAAAATTGCCGCGTGATTTACCCCGAGCGAAGTCGAGGGGTTGAAGAAGATAAAAAATTGACCATAGCGCGGCTTACGCTTGTTTTGGCGGCGCAGAAAACGCTTGAGAAAATCTTAAAGCTGATGGGCATCGCGGCGCCCAAAAAAATGTGAAGATTTTGTTAGCGAGCGCAACGTGCGAGCTTAGAAAACTGCGAAATTTTTAAACAACATTGGCATGTTAAAAAATCTCAAACAATTCAATCTCCCCGAAATAGAGGAAAAGGTTCTGAAATTTTGGAAAGAGAATCAGGTTTTTGAAAAATCCGTAACCTTTAGACAAGGTCGGGGCAAAAAACGCTTCGTGTTTTTTGAAGGTCCCCCGACGGCGAACGGCCGACCCGGCATCCACCACGTCCTTTCGCGTGTGTTTAAGGATGTAGTTTTGCGGTATAAGACGATGCGCGGTTTTTACGTTCCGCGTCGCGCCGGATGGGACACTCACGGATTGCCCGTTGAAATCGGCGTTGAGAAAGAGCTCGGTTTGAAAAACAAGCAGGATATAGAAAAATTCGGCATCGTCGAGTTTAACGCGAAGGCCAGAGAGTCGGTTTGGAGATATAAAGAAGAGTGGGAAAAATTAACCGAGAGAATAGGATTCTGGCTTGACCTCAAAAATCCTTACGTCACTTACGAAAATGATTACATAGAAAAACTGTGGGGTCTTTTTAGAAAGATAAACGCGCGCGGGCTTTTGAAGCAATCTTATAAGGTATTGCCGTATTGTCCGCGCTGCCAAACCGCGCTTTCCTCGCACGAATTAGGACAGCCCGGAGTGTATAAAAAAACTAAAGACCCATCCATTTACGTTAGATTTAAGATTAAAGGTTTAAGAAGTAAGACCCTCGAATATTTATTGGTCTGGACAACTACGCCGTGGACATTGCCGGCTAATATGGCGATTGCCGTCAATCCGGCGCTTATTTATACGAAGTATGCCGTTAAGCAACAAGCAACAAATAACAAGCAACAAGTTGAATATATTTGGTCTTATAGTGTGCCGCCGGCAGTTGAAGACGCCGAAATAGAAGTTGTGGAAAAAATTTCCGGCAAGAAGTTGATCGGCTTAAGCTATGAACCGTTATATAAACCAGATTCCAGCTACAAAGTATTAGGCGCTGATTTTGTCTCAATGGAAGAAGGAACCGGATTGGTTCATATCGCGCCGGCTTTCGGAGAAGAAGACCTTAATTTAGTAAATTCCCAACTTTCAATTCCCGATTTTCAAATATCGGTTACGATAGATGACTCCGGTAAAGTAATCGGTGATTATCCGGGTAGAGGCAAATTTATAAAAGAAGCCGACAAAGACATTGTCGCAGATTTGGAACGGCGCGGTTTGCTTTGGAAAAAAGACATTATTGAACACGATTATCCTTTCTGCTGGCGTTGCGGCACTTTGCTCATATATTTCGCGCGCCTGTCTTGGTTTATAGAGATGAGCCGTTTGAGGCGGGAGCTTGTTCGTGAAAACAAAAAAATAAACTGGATGCCGCCACATCTTAAAGAAGGCCGTTTCGGCGAATGGCTTAGAGAGGTGAAGGATTGGGCGATTTCGCGCGATAGATATTGGGGAACGCCGTTGCCAATTTGGGTTTGCGGACGCGGACATACGGAGGTTATTGGAGGTCTAAGCGACTTAGATCGTTTTAGGTGGTCTAAGAACAAAATTTTTATGATGCGTCATGGGCTTGCAGAGCATAACGTTGCAAAAGAAGAATTAATTGCTTCGGGCCCAAAAGGAATTACTTCACGTCTTACGGAAGAGGGGCGCAAACAAGTTGCCATCGCCGCGAAAAAACTCAAGAATATTGATGTGATTTTTGCCTCTCCGTATTTGCGCGCTCGGGAAAGCGCTGAAATTATCGTCAAGGAAAAAGGCGGTAAAATCAAAATAATCATAGACGACAGATTAAAAGAGCTTGATACCGGCATATTCAATTGGCGGCCGGTAAAAGAGCATAAGACTTTTTTCTCGTCTCCGATTGAGGAATTTTTAAAGAGGCCGCCGGAAGGCGAGCATTTGAACGATGTTAAAAAAAGAACTTCCGCGTTTCTTCGCGATATCAATCGCGCAACCGATAATAAAAATGTTCTTGTTATCGGCCACGGCGATCCGCTGTGGGTAATGGAAGGCGCCGCGCGCCATCTTTCTCCGGAAGAAAATTTAAAATTGTCATACCCCGGTTTTGCCGAAATACGCGAAGTGCCTTTTGATAATTTTCCATATAACGCGAACGGCGATATTGATTTGCACCGTCCGTTTATTGACGAAGTTTTTTTACGTTGTCCCAAGTGTGACGAAAAAATGTCGCGGGTTAAAGAAGTTGCGGATGTTTGGTTTGATTCCGGAGCAATGCCTTTTGCGGCTAATTATTATCCGGATATTTATCCAGCCGATTATATTTGCGAAGCAGTTGACCAAACACGCGGATGGTTTTACACCCTGCTTGCTTCGGCGGTTTTGTTAAAAAAATCGGTTCCATATCGCAATGTTATTTCGCTCGGACACATTCTTGATAAATATGGCCAAAAAATGTCCAAATCCAAAGGTAACACGGTTGACCCGTGGCTTGTAATTGAAAAGTACGGCGTTGATGTTTTGCGCTGGCATTTTTATACCGTTAATCCTCCGGGAGAGCCGAAAAAATTTGACGAAGCGGAACTCGGAAAAACATACCGCAGATTTATTGCCTTACTTTACAATTCGTTTGTTTTTTACGATACATACGCGAAAAAAACCCTAAACCCTAAACTCTACACCTCAAACCCTAATATACTGGACCGCTGGATTTTGGCGCGTTTAAACGAAACGTTTTCGGAAGCGGAAAAATTTATGGACAAATACGAAATAGGCGAAGCGGCGCGCGTTTTGGAAAGTTTTGCCGATGATTTGTCGCGGTGGTATATTCGCAGGTCGCGGCGGCGTTTTCAGCATCCGAATAATCAGGAAGATTATGAAGCCGCTTCCGCTGTTTTATGGCGCGTTCTTTTTGAATTTTCAAAGGCGCTTGCTCCATTTATCCCTTTTTTCGCGGAAGCGTTGTATAAGTCGTTAAGCGACAAGAGACAAGAGACAAGTGTTCATTTGGAGGATTGGCCTAAAACTTCTAAAAGCTTAAAGCTAAAAGCTAAAAGCTTGTTAGAGCAAATGGAAGAAATCAGGCGTTTAGCAAGTTTGGCGTTATCCAAAAGAGAAGAAGCCGGAATCAAGATAAGACAACCGCTGGCACTATTGAGAATTAAGAATGATGAATTAGGAATTAAGAGCGATAAGAAGTTTTTGGAGATTTTGAAAGATGAAATAAACGTTAAAGAAATTGTGTTTGACTCAAGTATTTCAGATGAGATTGAGTTGGATATTAAAATTACGCAAGAGTTGAAACAAGAAGGATTAGTTCGCGAGCTTGTTCGCGCTGCGCAGGGATTGAGGCATGACGCCGGGCTTAAGTCCAAAGACGTTGTTTTTCTTATGGCGGTTCTACCGGAAGAATTTAAGCGCGCGGTCGAATCGCGACGCGCGGACATTTTAAAAGGTGTCAATGCGAAAGATATTCAATTCGGCAAATCGGAAAAATTTGACGCGGAAATCAGCACTAAAATTAACGGCCAAGAAATTTGGTTAGGATTAAGGAAATTGTGAGCGTCTCACTTTTCTGTGGTATCTGATGGCAAAATTGTGAGTTTCGGCGATTGCTTTGAGGATTAATTTTTGAAGATCTGGCGGTATTTCTTGAATCGGCGTCGCTTTTGTGTCTCTCCAACCCAAAACCAATTTTTCCGGCTTCGCAAAGGAAATTATTTTGGTTGGAATTTGGAATTTAGAATTTGGAATCTGGTTTAAGGCGCGTTGCGCGGCGTTGAGTTGCGTAATGCCGCCGTCAATGATTATTAAATTAGGATAGGGCCACTCGGGGTGGTTTAAGCGGCGCGTGAGTATTTCAGATATTGCTCCGGGGTCATCGCCGGGTTTGGCCGTTTTTATTTTGAACTTGCGCCACATTGATTTATCCGCAACGTTTCCGCACCAAGCCGTCATAGCGCCTACGGCTTCTTTTCCGCTTAAATGTGAGATGTCGTAGCACTCTGTGAGCGCGACATTTGACCATTGACTCTTGACCATTGACTTGTCTGTGGTGACGAACGCGATAAATTCGCGATGGGCTAAAATGTTATCAATTGCCTTTTGTTCTTCTGGCAATAGTTCTTTAAAAATTCGCGCTTTGGACTTTCCTAAAAGAAAAATTTTAATTATACGGATGTTTCTGCGATATCGCTCAATTTCTTTTTTTGTTGGTTCGATGTCTTTTTTACAGCAAAAACCAAGGCAATTTCCGATTTCGGCGTTCAGGCAATTACGAAAATGAGACGTCTCGCAGGTGCAATACGGAAATTTTCGCCGAAGAAGACGCAGGGCAACTCGTAAAGAGCGGCCATCTGTGAAAGGGCCAATCAGCTCGAAATTTTTAATTTCTAATTTCGAATTTCTAAATCTATGGGTTACGAATATTCTTGGGAATTTTTCTTTAGTGACGGCGACGTAGAAATAGCTTTTGTCGTCGCGCCACATTATGTTGTAACTCGGCCGAAAAGTTTTGATTAAGCGTGATTCTTCAAGCAGGGCCTCAATTTCGGAGCGCAGAACAATAAGTTTTAAACTTTCAGCTTCGTTTTGAAGAAGATTTATTTTGTAGTCGTCTGTCTTTAAATAATTTTTGAGGCGCGCCCTTAAATCGGAAGCTTTCCCGACATAAAGGGCTTTTTTGTTTTTTCCGTAAAAGATGTAGACTCCGGGTTCGCGCGGGGCTTTTTTGATTTTATTTAAGACGGAAAGACGCATTCTAAAGCAATCGCAGGAGATTTTGTCCGGTCATTTCTTCAGGTTTCGGTATATTCATAAGCGCGAGTATTGTCGGAGCAATGTCGGCAAGAATGCCGGACGATTCTGCTTCGGATAGGCGAACCTGAAATTCACTTTTAGTTTTTTTGAATTCGTTTCCGATTATGTATATTGGCACTGGATTCGGATCGTGTTTTGTTTCTGGGGCGGCCGTTAGCGGACTTCTTACGCGCTCTATGTTCCCGTGGTCAGAAGTTATAATCAACACTCCGTCTTGTTGGAGTACAGTTTTCATTAATTGATTTACGCATTCGTCAATAACTTCTATGGCTTTTACGCATGCGTCAAAATTTCCGGTATGGGCGATTACATCGGGATTGGCGTAATTTATGACTATGAATTCAAACGCTCTTTCATCGATTGATTCTATGACTCGAGCGGTGAGTTCTCGCGCCATCATTTCCGGATGTTCTTCGTGCCTCGGAATATTTTTGGATGGCACCAGAAGGCGATATTCGTTCTTGGAAGGCGTATCACGAAATCCGTTGAAGAAATACGTAACATGCGCGTACTTTTCCGTTTCCGCGATGCGAAGCTGGTGCTTGCCGGCATCTGAGATAACTTTTCCGATTGGATTGATTATTTTTTCCGGAAGAAAAGCTACCGGCATTGGGAATTTTTTCTCGTAATATTGCGTCATCGCTGCTACGTACAGATTGCTGAATTTTTCCGTCGGGAATTCTTCAAATTGCTTATTGACGAACGCTTCAACAAGTTGACGCATGCCGTCTTCGCGGAAATTGAAAAATATTACAGCGTCTCCGTCGCGCAGTGGATTTTGCGCGTTTAGAGAAATCGGGTCAACGAATTCGTCGGAAAGATTTTTCCCGTATGTCGCGCGTTGAATCAGGTCTTCAAGCGAGTTGTTAGACGGTTTTTTTCCGGTTATCGCTTCATAAGCGAGTCGCGTCCTGTCCCAGTGCTTATCTCTGTCAAGCGCGTAATATCGTCCCGATACGCTTGTTATTTCTCCTATTTTGAAACGCACCATCATTTTTTTTACTTTTTCTATAAGCTCCATGGCTGAGCGCGGCGGGCTATCTTTGCCGTCTGTAAAAAGATGGAGTTTAATGTGAGGTACTTTTTCCAACGCGGCCAATTTTATAAGCGCTTCCAAATGCTCGAGCGATGAATGGACGTTGCCGCTCGTGAGCAAGCCGACAAGGTTCAGCGCCGAATTGTTTTTTTTAGCGTGCTTGATTGCGTTTAGAAGCGCCTCATTTTTAAAAAAACTTTCGTCGCGAATCGCCAAAGTTATTCTTGGGAAATGTTGATAAATTGTTTTGCCGGCGCCGATGGTTAAATGGCCGACTTCGCTGTTGCCCTCTTCTTCCCACGGCAAACCTACGGCTATGCCGGATGATTGTAGCGACCAAGCCAAATAATTATGTTTTATGTATTCAATTGTTTTCGGTTTTGCGATATAAATCGGATTTGATTCGTCTTCTCTGCCTATACCCCATCCGTCTAAGATCGCTAAAATTATAGTGCGTCTTGCCATAATCTTGATTATACATTATTATCTAATGTTATGGATAAGGAAATTATGAATAAAATAAAGTCCGGAGCTACGGTGCGGGTTTATGAGCGTATAAAAGAAGGAGACAAGGAACGGGAAAGCGTTTTTCAAGGCATGGTTTTGGCGCGAAAGCACGGCGGGGAAGTCGGAGCGACTTTTACGGTCCGCGCTATGGTTGCCGGAGTGGGGGTTGAAAAAGTGTACCCGGTTCATTCTCCGGTTATTTCGCGCGTTGATATATTAAGTTCGCCTAAAAAAGTTCACCGCGCTAAATTGTACTATCTGCGCGACCTTTCCAAAAAGAAAATAAGGCAGAAACTGGGGGTGTAGTTTCCGACTTTTGTTTTAGAGAGACAGGATATGTTCTTTGCTTTTTGCGCCTCCGAGACATTCTTCAAAACATATCCCGTCTCTCTAGTAGGCAATACTTATTCGAGCAGGAAGTTAATCGGAATATTTAATTTTATTGTGAAAATGATTAGAATATAAATAACGCGCGGGTGGCGAAATGGCAGACGCTACAGCTTGAGGGGCTGTTGTCCGCAAGGACGTGGAGGTTCGAATCCTCTCCCGCGCACAAACAAAAACACGACAGACGTCTGTCGTGTTTTTGTTTGTGCAATTTTATAAATTTACTATTTCAGTTCACACCATTTCGGAACAGCCTTTTTATTTTTTGAAAAAAACTAGATTCTTTTTTAGACACGATAGGGGATACTTCAGGTTCGATTAGTGGCGAAGCATCCCCAATTTTTTTAAGTTTCTGTTGTGCGCGGGTTTTCAATTGTTTTTTATATAAACTATTTTCTTTTTTTAATAAATTAATCAATTTACGTTGTTCATGTATTTTATTTTCCAATAATACATTTGGTTGTGAAGTTATCTTATTATTTACATCTACAATTTGTTCACTAAAAATATTTTCAAATTTATTTTTATACAAACTGTCTTTCTCTATTTTATTATTCCAATCTGTCAGTGTCCCCAGATCTTTAATGTGAAAAATTTTTGCAAACTGTGTTTGGTTTTTTATCATAACTGTTTTTATGATCAGTGGATCTGTAAATCCATGAAAGAGAAGCTGTTCTTTTTTCATTCCTCGGAAATATGCGGGCACGGATTTCCACAAGACATAGGTTTCGAATTCTTTCTCTTTATACACACTAATTTTGGCATTTCTTGGCATTTAGACATTATAGCATGTAAAATTTAACCTTACAATCGACATAAATGTGTATAAACGTTAATTTTTCATACAGAATTCTTTATTTTTTGTGTTATACTAAAAGAGCATGGATAAGCGTTTTTTAATTTTAAAAAGACGTCATTTCTTTATAATCGCCGCGATAGCGGTTGCGTTTTTAAGTTTTTCTTTAACTGCTTTTGCCGAAGATGAAACAATCCCTGATCCCGCGGAAAATATTCCAAATGAAGTTACTCCAACCCCAGAACCAACTCCAGAAATAATTTCCGAGCCAGTTCAAGAAATACTTCCTGAAGTAGATTCTGTTCTAGAAATAGAAGAAGTAAGTCAACAAGAATCAGATGCTCAAGAGGAAGATTTGGTAATTTCTGCCGAAGATGTTCTTGTGGAAAATTCTGTTCTAGAAATAGAAGAAGTAAGTCAACAAGAATCAGATGCTCAAGAGGAAAATTTGGTAATTTCTGCCGAAGATGTCCTTGTGGAAAATTCTGAAGAAATTTTAGTACCAGAAGTCGAGGTAGTTCCAATTGACGTTCCAACACCCGATATTCTTGAAGAATTAATTGGCAATACAAAAATTGTAACAATCACATTGCCGGAAGGTGTTGACGGGAGTTTGATGATAAATGTTCCGGTCAAAACTGCAATATCAGAAATTTTTAAAGTTGGTCAGGAAAATCAGATAAAAATAAAATGGCAGAATAATGGCGCTCAGGAAATGGAGTTCATTGCAACCGATGATGATGGCAACGGATACATCGACCATGTTGCGTGGATTGTTCCTCATTTATCAACGCAGGTTTTTGAAATTATTTTTATTTCAAATGCAATGCGATTGGATTCGGAAAAAAATCCAATTGAAGATATTTATGACATCGTAAAATCGCGGGACCAAAATTATGCCAGTCTTCTAGACGGTCAATATGTTCGTGTTACCTTCGAAAAAAGTTTGGACAATGGCAATGATATTACTCTTTATGCCAAGCCAACCAACGCGGGAGAGAGCGTGACGGTGGAGGTTTACACGGTTAGTGGGGATTTGATCGCCACATTCCCTGTTATTGAAATCGACGGTAGGTACAGAATAATTCTCTCTGGACTTTCAGGTCCTTTAGATATTTTTGACCTAAAAATCATAGGAAATGTCGATATTGACCAAATTATTGACCCGCCGGCAAATGCCTACTGGGTGGGCGGGACAGGAAATTGGTCAGATGCCGCCAATCACTGGGCGACATCGACTGGCGGCGCGCCGGATGCCGGTAACTTGCCCGACGCGACCAGCAATGTGTTTTTTGACGCCTCATCGGGGGACGCATCTTCCACTGTGACCATTGATACCGCGGCTACGGCTGGTTCATTCACGATTAACAGTGGTTATATAGGAACGATTACTCAGAGCGCTAACTTAACAATTACCAATTCCGGAGGGCAATCAGGCAATTATTCCCAGACATCCGCCGCCACATTTACGGCTACGAGTCCCGGGACCAATACGTTTTCTGCCACCGGCAGTTTTTCAGTTACATCCGGCACATTTAGGCGCTATACGGGAATGGGCATAAGCGTTGACCCTTTTATGGTTTATGACGTTTATGGTTTACAGGGCATGAAAACTAGTTTAGGCAGTTCTTATAAGTTAAACAACGACATCGACGCCGCAGTAACTTCAGGATGGAATTCTGGGGCAGGTTTTATTCCAGTAGGAGATAACACTACCAACTTTAGCGGGACTTTTGATGGAGCTAATTACACTATCAGTAATATATATATCAATTCCACTGCGGTAAATTATGTCGGACTTTTTGGATACTCAAACAACAGTATAAAAAATCTAGTTTTAACCGGCGCATCTATTACGGCCGTTGGTACTGCCGGAAGTAATGGTAGCGATGGAGCTGATGGAACTTCTGGCACAACTCCCACGGCCGGAGGTACAGGAACTGCCGGTACTGTAGGTAGTGCACTATATATAGGAGGAGTAGCTGGATATAACGTGGGTACGGTTAACAATGTAAGTGTCGTCGGTAGTGTCACGGGTACAGGAGGTACCGGAGGCACTGCCGGGAACGGGGGCAATGGAGGAAACACAACTAGCGGCGCTACTACTGCGGGCGCCGGAGGTACGACGGTGAGCAATGCTGCCGCTGTCGGAGGTATCGCTTATGTTGGAGGACTTGTTGGTTACTCACAGCAAGGAAGTGTCACAGCAGCAAGCAGTTCTGCGACTGTCATCGGCACTGGAGGCACGGGAGGGGCAAGTGGAAATGGCGGGAACGGAGGTACAAACTTTGGAACTGGCATTGGAGGTGCCGGAGGCGCAGTAGGTGTCGCAGGAGCCGGAGGTATTAGTTATGTTGGAGGACTTATTGGTTGGGTAAACTCTGGAGGAATAAGAGAGTCTTCTGCTATGGGAAGCGTGACTGCAAATGGAGGTGCGGGTGGTTTTGCTGGAACTCCCGGTGTTGGTGGAGCTGGAGGAGGAGCCGCTATTGGTGGAGTTGGAGGCGCCGGTGGAGTAGGTGGCGCCGGAGGTGTCGCTTATGCCGGAGGTTTGATTGGAAATAATTTAGGAGTTATTCAAAACGGCTCATACGCAACTAGCACAGTTGCATCGACCGGAGGTACTGCGGGTACTTCATCAGCTGGAGGAACTGCCGGAGCTTCAGCTGCTGCTACGAGTGGTATTGCTGCAACAGGTGGCGCAGGTGGAGCTGGTAGTGCCGGCGCTATCGCATACGCGGGAGGTTTAGTAGGACTTAATAGTCAAGATGGAATAATTACTGGAGAAACAACTCCAGTTTATGCAAGTGGAGCTGTTACTTCGACTGGCTCCACGGGGGTTAATGGCGCATCTGGAGGAACAGGAGGCAGTGCGGCAAACGGGACAGCGCACACAGGAGGCACGGGTGGTGCTGGCGCTGTGGGTGGAATCGGCGGAGGAGTATACGGAGGAGGTCTGGTTGGCCTTAATTCGGGGATTATTATTTCTTCATATTCAACGACTGGTTTGGTTACTGTTACTGGTGGTGCAGGAGGTACGGGTGGTACGGGAGGTTCGGGCGGTGTCAAAGGATCATCGGGCGCAAGTGGAGCCGGTGGCGCATCAGGTGCTGGAGGTTCCGCTAATTCAACTTCAGCGTATGGAGGAGGATTGGTTGGAAGTAACACTGGAGGAATTCAAATCTCATATTCTCAAAATTCAGTATCGGGTACCGGCGGCGCGGGCGGCGCCGGCGGAGTTGGTGTGGCGGCATTAACTGGTCTGGCTGGTATTGCCGGAGGTACAGGAGGCGCCGGCGGAATACTCTATATCGGAGGTATAACAGGAAGCAACACATACCAAGTTAATAGTAGCTATTACACAACCGGAACTGTTACTGGAGTCGCAGGAGCCGGAGGCGCCGCGGGAGCAGGAGGCGCAGGAGGAAATTGGACAGGAGGATTAGCTGGAACTTCAGGAGTTGCTGCTGCCGGAGCAATTATCTATGCGGGAGGAGGGGTTGGATACAACTCGGGAACCACGCTCACAAGTAGTTATGCAACGGGAAATGTTACGGGAACCGGAGGTGCGGGAGGCGCGGGCGCAAATGGCGGCAATGGCGGCACGAGTCTTGCGGGAGTAACGGGTAGCGCTGGCGCGATTGGTGGTATTGCCTATGTTGGTGGGTTCATTGGGTACAACCTGAACGGACAAATTATCACCTCGTATGCCGCGGGAGATGTTGTTGTTGCGGGTGGCGCCGGTGGCGCCGGAGGAAGTGGTGGGTCGGGTGGCGCAGGAGCGGCAAGTACGGTGGGAGGGGCTGGCGCCGCGGGCGTTGTAGGTGGCGCTGGAGCTGCCGCGTATGGAGGAGGATTAATTGGTTATTTCGCACTTGGTCCTATTGATACAAGTTATGCTACGGGCAATACGGTGGTTACGGGTGGCGCTGGAGGCAATGGAGGCGCGGGAGGGACTGGTGGTAACGGAGGGTCAAGCGCTATCGGAGGTGTTGGCGCTGTCGGAGGCGCCGGAGGCGCCGGAGGTCTTGCCGCCGCCGGAGGGCTTGCTGGTTTTAGTTCAGGAGTT
>MGIR01000004.1:58096-71343 GCA_001793855.1 Candidatus Wolfebacteria bacterium RIFCSPLOWO2_01_FULL_45_19
AGGAAACGGCGGCGCCGGAGGCGCCGGAGCCATTGCTTACGCTGGTGGGATTATTGGCAACAACGCGAATACTATCTTTAATGCATACGCATCTAGTACTGTTATCGCAATTGCTTCGGCTGGCGCAAACGGAGGAACGCCGGGAGCCGCTGGTAATGGATCTGCCGGCGGCGCAAGTCATGTGGGGGCGGTTGGCGCGACCGGTGGCGCCGGTGGCGCGGGCGCGGCGGCGTATGGCGGAGGTATTACCGGACAGAACACTTCAAATATTACAAACGCCGACGTACAAGCGGGCTCGGTGACGGTTACTGCCGGCAATGGTGGCAATGGCGCAAATGGCGCCGCGGGAGGAAGCGGAGGAACGGGCGCCATAGGTGGTGTCGGTGGTGTGGGCGGTGCCGGTGGCGCGAGCGGTATCGCATACGGCGGAGGAGCTATTGGAAACAATCTTGCTGGTATTATTCAAGACGGGTCAAATTCAGTTGTTGACGTTACGGTTACTGCCGGTGGTCTTGGTAACGGTGGTAATGGCGGCGATGGAGGTTCGCGTGCCGCGGGAGGCGCGGGAGGCGGAGGAGGTGGGGCTGGATCAATAGCCTACGCGGGCGGTCTTGTAGGTTTGAATAACGGTATTATTGACGCGTCATATGCCACAGGAAATGTTTCCGCTACAGCCGGTATAGGTAGTTCTGCAGGAGTTGGAGGTAATGGTGGAAGTGGAACTACTGGAGCCGCGGGTGGCGCATATGGTGGCACGAGCGTTGCTGCAAGCGTAGCACTTCGCGCTGGAGGCGCTGCCTACGCGGGAGGTCTTGTAGGGCAAAATACTACAAATGGAATTATTCGTAATGCTTCATACTCAACAGGAAATGCGACAGCTATCGGAGGGGCTGGCGTGGATAGTGGAACTGGCGCAAATGGTGGAAACTCTACCGGAGCCGCGGCGGGTGGGGCAGGTGTCGCAGGTATCACCGGAGGAACTGGAGGGATTGCATATGCCGGAGGTCTTGTTGGAAATAACATCGGTATTATGGGTTCAGGTTCTTATGCCACAGGGTATGCGTCGTCAACAGGAGGCATTGGTGGCGCTGGAGGAAATGCAGGAGCTGGCGGTTCAAGCGGCGCGGGCAACGCAGGGGTTGCGGGTGTAGCCGCTGGCGCCGGAGGTGTTGGTGGCGCTTCATATGCGGGAGGAATTACAGGGTGGAATGGCGTACTTGGTACCACGCTAAGTACTGCAAATAATACGGGTGCCGTTACCTCAACGGGAGGTGCTGGCGGTGTTGGTGGCACGGGAGGAGTCGGAGGAAATGGTGGAAGCAGTTCAGGAGCGATAGGTGGTATCGGTGGCGCCGGCGGTACTGGCGGTACTGGAGGCCTTGCTGTAGGTGGCGGTGTTGCGGGATATAACCTCGGAGTTATTCAAAGTCTTGCTCAAACTATTACAACAATTACCGTAACTGGTGGTGCCGCCGGTAGTGGAGGAGTTGGAGGCAACGCCGGTAATTCTGGAAATATATCGGGAAGCACTGGGGCTACTGCAGGCGCCGGTGGCGCCGGTGGCGCCGGTGGCGCTGTTTATGTTGGTGGACTTATCGGAGACAATGCCGGAGTAATTATTGGTTCATCAGTAACAGGGAGTTTAACTGCAAGTAATAAAGGAGGGGGAGCTGGAGGTATTGGAGGTATTGGAGGTGACGGTACAGCAGGAACAGGTGGACACAATGGTGGTATCGGTGGCGCCGGAGGAGCAGGTGGTTCAAGTGGCAACGTCTACATCGGAGGATTAGTGGGCCAAGGTAATGGTAATATTTCAACTTCATATAGTGTGGGTGGGACTATAACTGTCACATCAGACACAGGTGGAGGCGCCGGTGGCGCCGGAGGAGCAGGTGGCGGTAATGGCGCCTCTGGTCGTGGAGGCACAGGAGGCGCCGGTGGCGCCGGTGGCGCGACAGGTGCCGTGTTTGCCGGAGGATTGGCTGGATATGTTTCTTTGGCAAGTGTTTTGTTTAATGGAGTTTATTCAACCAATATAGTTTCTGTGACAGGCGGTACCGCAGGCGCGGGAGGCGCCGGAGTTTCAGGTTTGGTTGGAGCGATTGGAGGCGCCGGTGGCGCCGGTGGCGCGGGAAGTGTTGCGCAAACCAATGCAATCAATGTTGGGGGTCTTATTGGAAGTATTAATGGCGCAGGAGTTTCTGTATTGAACTCATATGCGACAGGAGCGGTGACCGCCGTAGGACAGTTGGGTAATAATGGAGGTAATGGCGGAAATGGAGGAAATGGAGGTACTTCAATGACTGGTGGTGCCGGAGGTGTTGGAGGTATAGGTGGTTCTGGGGGGGCAATTTATGGTGGAGGTGCTATTGGATTTACCGCTGGGACAACATATGTAGATACTGTTTATGCGACAGGAGCAGTTAGCGCAGATAGTGGTAATGGAGGTGTTGGTGGTAATGGAGGAAATGGTGGAAGTGGGAATGCCGCTGTTGGTGGCGCTGGAGGCGCTGGTGCTGTCGGCGGTGCTGGTGATATTGCTTATGCGGGAGGCCTTATTGGATATACAACTTCCGGTGAAGTAACTTCTTCATATTCTACAGGGACAGTAAGTGGAACTGCCGGTAATGGTGGAAATAGTGGCAGTGGTGGTAATGGAGGAGCAGGAGGGTCAAGTAATATTGGAGGTATTGGAGGCGCTGGCGCCATTGGCGCTGCTGGTGGCGCGACAAATGTTGGAGGGCTTATTGGACAAAATAGGTCAACAATTCAGACAGGTTATCATGTTGGCGGATTAGTGACTGGTACTGGAGGAAGTGCCGGAAACGGAGGAAGTGGTGGGACGGCGGGCGCGTCCGGTTCGGTGTCTGGTTCTACTTCTGCGGCGGGAGGCATTGGCGCGGCAGGTGGTGTTGGTGGTGCGGCAAACGTTGGAGGATTGGTCGGCTTAAATACTGTTGCGACTGCTATCATTAATAATTCTTATGCAACCAGTAGCGTAACAGCCATTGGAGGTTCAGGTGGCGCCGGGGGTATTGGCGGAACAAGTGGTGATGGAAGTGCCGGCACTAACCATACTGGCGCTGTGGGCGCTGTCGGTGGCGCCGGAGGCGCAGGCGGAGGCGCTATTGGTGCCGCAGTTCAAGTTGGAGGTCTCGTCGGATATAACGCACTTGGTACTATAACTGAATCATATGCAAAAACCGGGACGCTCACAGCCACGGGTGGCGCCGGTGGCGCCTCGGCGATTGGTGGCGCGGGAGGTATTGGTACAGGCACGGCGCTTTCTGGTGTCGCGGGCGCGGGAGGCGCGGGAGGCGCCGGAGGCGGAATGTATGCCGGCGGACTTGTTGGATATACTACAGGAATTATTAACATTGCGTATTCTAAAACTACGCTTGCTATTACTGGAGGCGCAGGGGCGAATGGAGCATCTGGCCAAAACGGAGAAGTAAATAGAGGAGCCGCCGGTTCTATTGGTGGAGCAGGTGGAGTGTCAGGAATTATTTACGCAGGAGGTTTGATTGGATACACTACGTCAGATGTTATTTCTTCATACGCAAGTTACGACGCGGCTTCGGGGAAAGGAAATATTACCGTTAATGGGGGAGTAACCGGAAACGGAGGAAATGCAGGAAATGGAGGATCTGGTCTTGCGGGTGGAAGTGTGGGAGGTGCCGGGGGAATTGGAGGAATTGGAGGCGCCTCTGGCGGATCTTACGTTGGCGGTCTCTTGGGGTATAGTTCCGCAACAGGAGTTATCACAACTTCCTACTCTGAACTCATTACCATTTCAGGAGATGAAATGGTAGGTGGCAATGGTGGCAATGGTGGCAATGGTGGCACAGGCGTAGGGACATTTATTGGAGGCGTTGGTGCGGTTGGTGGAGCTGGCGGAGCTGGAGGTGTGAGAGCGTTTGGTGGATTGGTTGGTTTCAATGTAGGAGTTGTAAAAGCATCTTCTTATTCTTCTATAGATATTGCTGTAACGGGTGGCGCTGGCGGTAATGGCGGTACGGGCGGAACCGGCGGCACATCGGGAGCCACTATATCAAGCGGATCTGCCGCAGCGGGCGGAATTGGCGGCGCCGGTGGCGCCGGAGCGATTGCTTACGGCGGGGGTCTTGTTGGATATATGACGGGCACAAACCTCGCGCGTATTGGTGACTCATACGCAACAGGGAGTGTTACGGCCACCGGCGGCGCAGGCGGTACCGGAGGCGCAGGAGGTAATGGCGGTGATGGTTCAACTGGCGCTTCAACACATGCAGGTTCTGTTGGCGCATTAGGAGGAGTTGCCGGTGTGGGAGGCGCGGTCTACGCCGGAGGATTACTTGGGTATAGTAGTTTTGGAGCTGGAACAAATATTATTATTGATAGTTACGCAACGGGAAATGTTGTCGCAGAGGGAGGCACTGCCGGTACTGCCGGAAATTCAGGAAATGGCGGAGCTTCAAGAACTACAGTGGCCGGAGGAGCTGGAGGAGGCGCAGTTGCAGCTGCCGCTGGAGGCGCTTCATACGTTGGAGGATTGGTTGGTTGGAATGCAATTACAACAGGATTAGGTGATATTATTAGTTCATATTCTACCGGTAATGTAACAAGTACAGGAGGAACTGGAAGCACCGGAAGTATTGGAGGCAATGGGGCAGACGGAGCGGCGAGTTCTATAGGAGGCGCAGGAGGTGTTGGGGGTACGGGTGGCGCCGGGGGGCAAGCAAATGCCGGAGGTTTGGCTGGGTATACCAGTGTTACTACAGGCGGAAGTAGATATTTTAGTTCTTATTCAACTGGAAATGTTGTGACTGCAATCGGAGGAACTGGTGGCAATGGAAGGAGCGCTGGGACTCCTGGGAATGGAGGAGCCGGAAGTGCGGGCGGTACGGTGGGAGCCGGAGGAGCTGGGGGAGCCGGAGGCGCCGCTTATGCTGGAGGGCTTATAGGACAGATGGTTGGTAGTGTTTTTACTACCACAAGTTATTCAACAAGAGCCGTTGCCGCGACTGGAGGCACTAGTGGCAATGGCGCGACCGGTGTCACTGGTGGAACTGGAGGGTCAAGCGCTATCGGAGGAGTAGGCGGCGCCGGAGGTGCGACAGGTATTGGCGGAGCAGCTTATGCGGGGGGACTTATTGGTATTAATCCTGGAATAGTTGGAGGTATTTCTTATGCTACAGGCAATGTTACCTCAACTGGTGGCGCGACAGGTACACCGGGTGCCGGTGGTGCTGGAGGAGTAAGCGGAAGTGTTTCAGGAAGTACTGCGGCAACAGGCGGAGCAGGTGGTGCAGGTGCGGCTGGAGGAGCAAGTTATGCCGGAGGACTGACCGCGGATAATTCCGCTACTGGTGTAATTATAAATTCATATTCAACAGGAACTGTAAATTCAGTTGGAGGGAATGGTGCAAATGGCGCTACAGGTGGTACGGGAGGAAATGGTGGAAGTGGAACAGGAAATCATATAGGCGGAGCCGGAGGGGCAGGAGGCGCAGCGGGTGCAGGAGGAGCAAGTTATTCCGGTGGTTTAATCGGCAACAATGTAAACGCAGCGAATAGTATTGAGACAAGCTATTCAACAGGTGCAACCGTAACTGGTACTAGTGGTACGGGTGGTGCTGGAGGAACAGGAGGAAATGGAGGAAATCCTGGAAGTGTTGGTGTGGGAGGTATTGGAGGAGCTGGAGGAGCGGCGGGAGCAGGAGGAGTTTTATTTATTGGAGGATTTGTTGGATATAACAACGGTACAATTCAACTATCTTCTTACACAAGAACTAATGTGACTGGCACAGCAGGAGCAGGAGGTAATGGTGGAACTGGAGGTAATGGCGCAACCGGTTATGCTGGTGCTGGAGGTAATGGCGCTAATGGAGGCGCCGGTGGTGCAGCCACTGCCGGTGGCGCGGGAGGAATAGGATATGGTGGAGGTTTTGCCGGATATAATTTTACTGCTCGTACTATTAAAGATTCTTATGCCTTAGGCACTCTAACTTTAACTTTGACCGGAGGTACTGGCGGAACAGGCGGTCAAGGAGGAAATGGAGGTGTTGGTGGCGCGGGGGACACTACATTTACCGGAGGCACTGGAGGTGCCGCTGGAGCATCAGGCGCGGGTGCTGTCGGAGCTGTGAAATATGGCGGAGGATTTGTCGGATATAATCTTGGAACAATAGATACTGCTTATGCAGTTGGGGCAGTCACGGTAACTGGCTCTGCCGGAGGCGTAGGAGGAAATGGTGGTAACGGAGGAGATGGCGGAGTTGGTGGAGCATCGGGCGCTGGAGGAGTCGGAGGAGCGCAGGGCGCGACAGCGACAGCGGGCGCGGGTGGCGCTTTATACGCTGGAGGTTTTGCGGGATATAATTTTACGGCTGGATTAATTAAATCTTCTTGGTCTTCGGGTAATGTTACAACTGTTGGTGGCGCTGGCGGGACTGCGGGAGTGAGAGGTATTTCTGGAACAGGAGGCGCTGGTGGAACTCTCGCCGGTGGAAACGGAGGAGCTGGAATTGCCGGAGGCGCCGGAGGCGCGGGAGGGGCAAGTTTTGCGGGAGGATTTGTTGGAGGAAACATATCAACGGGCAGTTTTAATACAAGTTACGCGTCAGGAAACGTAACAATGACCGGAGGCAATGGCGCTACCGGTGGTACGGGAGGAAAAGGTGGTAACGGAGGCATCGGTGGATCCGGTGGTTCTGGAAACGGTGGCGCCGGCACTGTTGGTGTAGTGGGAGGTGTTGGAGGAATTGGCGGCGCTGTTACTGGCGGAGGTTTGGTTGGTGATAATACAGGAACAATTTCAAATGCTTATGCAAAAGGTAGTGTGACAGCGACGGCTGGAACACCTGGTAATGGTGGCATTGGTGGAGACGGTGGAAATGGCGGAGCGGCGGGTGGAGGCAGTGCTGGAGCAAACGGTAATGGAGCCAATGGAGGTGTTGGAGGTGCAGGTGCTAGTGCTTATGCTGGAGGATTATTAGGTAGTCAGGCTACTTCTGTTATTACAAATACATATTCGACTGGTGTGCCTGCTGGAACAAAAACTTCAGGCGCGACAGGAGGTGCCGGTGGTGCGGCCGGAACCGGCGGCACAGGAGGAAGCGCGGGTAATACAGGTGCCTCGGGAGCATCTTCAGCACTCCAGTATGTTGGAGGACTTGTCGGCAATCCTGTCAACGGCAGTTATTCTTCCAGTTATTGGGATACAGACACTTCCGGTAAAAGCAACGGTGTTGGCAATGGCGCAGACCCCGCGGGCATGACTGGAAAGACCACCACCGAAATGAAACAACAAGCAACATTTTCCGGTTGGGATTTTACATCTTTGATTTGGAAGATTGCAGAAGCTTCTACTTATCCATATTTTAATTATCAATACGCGCCGGATGCGCCGACAAGTGTTGTCGCGGTGGGCGGTAATGGCGAAGCGACAATTACATTTATTCCGCCCGCAAATGTCGGTGGTTCACCAATAACTTCTTACACAGTTACATCAAGTCCCGGAGGATTTACCGGTGTGGGAGGAAGCTCACCGATCACTGTGACCGGACTTACAAACGGTACAGCTTATACATTTACTGTGACTGCGACAAATGCATATGGTACAAGTATTTCTTCCGCGACAAGTAATTCTGTCACACCTGCCACTATCCCCGGCGCTCCAACTATCGGCACAGCGACACATGGCAATGGTCAGGCGACAATCACATTCTCCGCGCCGGCATCAGATGGAGGTTCCGCAATTATTTCATACACGGTCACTTCTAGCCCGGGAGGATTTACTGCGACTGGCGGGTCTTCACCGCTTATTGTCACTGGTTTAACTAATGGCACCGCGTATACATTTACCGTGACGGCGACAAACGCAGTTGGCACCGGCTCCGCTTCCGCAAGTAGTAATTCGGTAACACCAGCGACAGTGCCAGGCGCTCCAACTATCGGCACAGCAACTCGTGGCAACGGCGAAGCAACAATTACATTTAGCGCCCCATCTTCAGACGGCGGTTCACCAATAACTTCTTACACCGTCACCTCAAGTCCGGGAGGATTTACCGGTGTGGGAGGTTCTTCGCCGATTGTTGTAACTGGTTTAACAAACGGCACAACTTATACGTTTACTGTGACCGCGACAAATGCAGAAGGCACTGGTTCTGCTTCCGCAACAAGTAATTCTGTAGTGCCGGCTACTGTCCCCGGCGCGCCAACTATCGGCACAGCAACTCGTGGCAACGGCGAAGCAACAATTACTTTTAGCGCCCCATCTTCAGACGGCGGTTCACCAATAACTTCTTACACCGTCACCTCAAGCCCGGGAGGATTTACCGGTGTGGGAGGTTCTTCGCCGATTGTTGTAACTGGTTTAACTAATGGCACCGCGTATACATTTACCGTGACGGCGACAAATGATGTCGGTACCGGCTCCGCTTCCGCAAGTAGTAATTCGGTAACACCAGCTACGGTTCCGGATGCTCCAACTATCGGCACAGCCACTCGTGGAAACGGCGAAGCCACAATTACTTTTTCAGCGCCGGCTTTTAACGGCGGTTCTGCAATCACGGGATACACAGTCACCTCAAGTCCGGGAGGATTTACGGGAACTGGCAGTGGTTCACCGATTACAGTAACCGGACTTACCAACAGCACTTCTTACACATTTACAGTAACTGCAACAAACGATGTCGGCACAAGCGCCGCTTCTGACCCAAGTAATACAGTCACACCCGCAACCGTTCCCGGTGCGCCAACTATCGGCACAGCTGTTGCAGGTAACGGCGAAGCAACCGTGACATTTTCCGCGCCCGGAAGTGATGGCGGTTCCGCAATCACTTCTTACACTGTCACTTCAAGCCCTGGGGGAATTACGGCAATCGGTGGATCTTCGCCAATTGTAATTATAGGACTTACAAACGGCACGACATATACATTTACCGTGACGGCAACAAATGATGTCGGTACCGGCTCTGCATCCGCAACAAGTAATTCTGTAGTACCGGTGACTGTCCCCGGCGCTCCAACTATCGGCACAGCAACTCGTGGCAACGGCGAAGCAACAATTACTTTTTCAGCGCCAAGCAGTAACGGCGGTTCAGCAATTACAGGTTATACCGTCACCTCAAGTCCGGGAGGATTTACGGGAACGGGAGGAACTTCACCGATTGTTGTAACTGGTTTAACAAACGGCACAACTTATACGTTTACTGTGACTGCGACAAACGCGCAAGGTACTGGAATTGCGTCTGCGACAAGTAATTCTGTAGTGCCGGCTACTGTGCCAGGCGCGCCGACTATCGGCACTGCAACTGCCGGTAATGGCGAAGCAACCGTGACATTTTCCGCGCCAGGCAGTAACGGCGGTTCAGCAATTACAGGTTATACAGTCACCTCAAGTCCGGGAGGATTTACGGGAACGGGAGGAACTTCACCGATTGTTGTAACTGGCTTAACAAACGGCACGACATATACCTTTACTGTCACAGCGACAAATGATGTCGGTACCGGCTCCGCATCCGCGACAAGTAATTCTGTAGTGCCGGCTACTGTGCCAGGAGCGCCGACTATCGGCACAGCAACTCATGGCAATGGCCAGGCAACCGTAACTTTTTCAGCGCCAGCATCAAACGGCGGTTCCGCGATTACAGGTTACACAGTCACTTCTAGTCCGGGAGGATTTACGGGGACTGGAGGAAGTTCACCGATCACTGTGACTGGTTTAACAAACGGCACGGCGTATACATTTACAGTGACAGCGACAAACGCAATCGGCACCGGTTCTGCATCGAGCGTAAGTAACTCTGTAACTCCCGCTACTGTGCCTGACGCGCCGACAAATGTCGCAGGGTCCATTGCTGATTCAAGTGTAGATGTGTCTTGGTCAGCGCCGGCATCAAACGGCGGTTCCGTGATAACAGGCTACACCGTGACTTCAAGTCCGGGAGGATTTACAGCAAATAGCACCACAACTACTGCGACTGTCACAGGACTTACAAATGGTACAACTTACACGTTTACTGTTACTGCGACAAACGCGGAAGGGACAAGTGTTTCATCTGGCTCAAGCAGTGGTTTAACTCCCGCGAGTGTTCCCGGTGCGCCGACGAACCTAGCTGCGGGAGTAGATGATAGCAGTATTAATCTTTCTTGGTCAGCGCCAGCTTCAAACGGAGGCTCGGCTCTTACCGACTATGTTGTGCAATACAAACTTACCACGGGTGGTACATGGTCAACTTTTAACGATGGTGTAAGCACTGTTCCTTCCGCCACAGTTACAAGTTTGTCAAATGATAATTCTTATGACTTCCGCGTATATGCAAAAAATATTGTTGGGACTGGTGCGGCATCAGGTGAGGTCAGCGCTACTCCGGGCGCGCCCGCTCAAGTATTGATTCAAAGTTTCAGCGATTTAATAATTCCAACTATTGGGACTGCGATTCGTATCACGAATGAAGGCTCCACTGCTTACGAATATCAATACACATGGTGTGTGACAGATTCAGCATTAAATCTTTGTGGTGGTGGGGATGATATTTTCAGTTCGACAGCGACTAAGCTTATTCAGCCTCTCGAAAATTTTGATACAACGTTAAATTCTACCGTGTCTTCTGCCGGAAGTTATTATTTCCACATCAGTGTAGCCTTTGGTTCAGATTTTGCAGTAGCAAACCAGTCGTTTACGGCTGTTGCTGATACTTCAGCTCCAGCTCCGGAGCCAAGCGTCGGAGGCGGGGGTGTTTCCAGGGCGCCAACTATACCGAGTACATCATGTGTAGGTGCCGACTTTAACCATGACGGTAAAGTAAATTCGGTTGATTTCTCTATTATGCTGGCATTCTGGAAAACATTGGCGCCATTTAAAAATATTTGCGCGGATGTCAATATTGATAAACAAGTTAACTCTGTAGATTTTTCAATACTTCTTTATCAGTGGGGAAAACCTCCGGTCGCATTTACAGTCGCGCTTAGAAGATAATAATTATGAATAAAATATTTTTAATGTTTTCAGTCGGATTTACAGGCTTAGTTTTATTAATTATGCCTCAAATTGTACTTGGGGCAGAGTTAACTTTTAAAGTTGTTCCAAACATAGCGGTCAATGACAACACTATAACTGTTGAAGTTCGTATTGATCCGGAGTCAAAAAAATTGAATGTGGTTGAAGGAACAATAAGTTTTTCAGGAACAGCCTCGGATAATTTGTCAGTCCAAGTTGAAAACGGTCAATCTGTTTTACCACTCTGGCCTGTGCCACCGCTGTATATTGAGAGTGAGAAAGCTATAAATTTTACCGGTGGGATTCCCGGCGGATTTGATAATGAAGGTTTACTTTTTCGTATGCGTCTTTCCTCAACATTGTACGGTGATTTAGATATTTCATATGTAAATGGAAGCGCGTATCTTAACGATGGGAAAGGAACGGGGGAATCTATTTATTCCGAACCTCTTAAAATTCGCATAGATCTTGGAGCCTCATCGGGTTTTACCCAATTAATGTATGTTATGATAGCTCTGTTAATTGTTGCCGTTCTTTTTATTGTTTACCGATATGCATATAAAAGAAATATTAAAAAATAAAATAACATATTACACTGCGATATTTGTAGCCACTTTATTCTTTTTTGGGTATGGCAATGCAAGCGCGGCGACATTGCAGATTAATTCTAACTCCACGACACTTTCGCCTGGGAGCATAACGACATTGTCCGTAATATTAAATTCTGAAGGCGTTGCCATAAACAACGCTGAGGCAAAAATCATATTCCCGACAGATTTATTGGAAGTAATTTCTATAAGCAAAGGAAATTCAATATTCTCTTTTTGGGTAGAAGAACCGATTTATTCAAATCTGACAGGAGCCATTACTTTTAATGGCGGTATCCCCACGCCTGGGTTTACTGGTTCAAACGGCACGGTAATATCTGTCGTCGCAAAAGCAAAAAAGGCCGGTCGAGCCGATTTAATTTTTTCTGACGCTACTGTTCGCGCAAACGATGGATTAGGCACTGATGTAACCTCACCAGTGAGAGGTATTTCAATCAATGTTAGCCCTGGGGAGCAAATAGCACCGACAAATTTAAAAACCGGAAAGCAGGCGGAAACACAAGAGCTGGTTGAAATAAAGTCGATTTCTCATCCAGATCAGGCAAAGTGGTATCCAAATAATGCTCCGGAATTTGAATGGAAATTGCCTGAAGGAACTCTTGAGGTTCGTACTCTTATAAGCAAATCATCTTCGGCTACGCCAAGTGTTTCCTATATTCCGCCCATTTCTTCTAAAGAAGTCGGCGAAATGGCAGATGGGGTGTACTATTTCAGTCTTCAGGCAAGGACATCATCGGGGTGGGGTTCGGTTTCCCGATACCGCGTGAGTATAGATATGACGCTCCCCATAGAGAGTCTTTTGTTAGAAGGAAAAACTTATGAACAGAGTGTATTTGAACAGATATTAAGTACAGTTACCTTTGACTTTTTGCGGGTAATTTTAATAGTTTTGATGTTTATCCTTACCTGGTACGCGCTTTTGAATTTTTGGCGCTTCTTTGGTCTGAAGCTTCTGAATAAGGTCAAAGCAAGCTCATATAAGGCTTTGGAGAATAAAATAGATGCGGAATTCAATGCGGGAAATTATCTCAGTGCGCTTTCCATGTATTTTGGATTAAGAGAAAAGACAAGAGAAGACAAAAAGGCGGAACTTGACGTTAAGATATCTAAGGCTGTTGAATTTTTTACTGCGGAAGAAACATTAAAAAAGGCGCAAGAAGCTGTTGGTTTGGAGAATTGGCTTCAGGCAAAAGCATTGTTGGATTCGAACAAATATATTACCGACCAAACTTTCAAACATTCCGATGAAGCCAAAAAAATACTTAAAAATATGAATGAGCATCTTTCTTCCGTGGAGCGAAAGAGAGAAGAAGATATGAAGTCAATCGAGAAAAAACTCGCAAAGACGGAACATGATGTGAAGGAAATGGAAAGACGATTGGCTGAACAGAAAGAATTTTTGAATGAAGAAATGGCAAGACGGGAAAAGACTGAAATCGAAAACAAAAATCTTATTGAACTTTCAAAAGAGAACGAGAGTGTTTTTCAAAAAGAAATAGAAGATGCAAGGAGTGATATATTGGATTACAAAAAGAAAATCGAAGAGACGGTAGATTTAGCGGAAAAAATCAAAACTGACGCAAGGGAACAGATTGAGACGGTTAACAAAAAACTATCTGAAGCTGAAGGAGATATTGCGGAGCAAAATAAACTTC
>MGIR01000005.1 GCA_001793855.1 Candidatus Wolfebacteria bacterium RIFCSPLOWO2_01_FULL_45_19
CGGAACCGAGATGGTGGCTGATGAAACTTCGTTGCTTCCAGTGGAAAGACCCGCTTTGTCAAAGACGAAGAGTTTGTAGAAGAAGGTTGTGTTTGGGGTTAAGTTGGCATCGGTGAAAGAAGTTTGGTTTTGATTGGTGATTGTGGAGATTGAAGTGTTGTTCGTGGTTACGTTTGGAGAAGTTGAGCGAAATATTCTGTACGAATCAAAATCGGGATTCTGGAAATCAAAGTCGGAAGGCAAAGACCATTCTAAAGTTATGCTGTTTGAGGTTGTGGTTGGCGCTTGAAGTTCTTGAATCGCTTTTGGCGGGAAAAACCATGCAGATGCTCGGTGTGAATTTAAACGACAGCCGGTATGAATGGCGGAGTTAAAATTGAAACAATCTTTGCCGAGGGGTTTATCAAATTCGCCGGTGTTAATGGGGTCTGCAGAAGCAACAAGGATTTCCTTTATTTTTTCTGGGGTCAGCTGCAATCCCGAAGTGTATTTCTGATACTCCGGTTCAAGAGCTTTGAGGATTGCGGCTACGCCGGTAACCATGGGGGCGGAAGCGGAGGTGCCTTCAAAAGCGGTTGAATAATTAAAGACCTCACTATCAAAAGTTGGAAAATTGCCTTTTCCTTGAATTGCCGGTGCATAAACTTCAATGCCTGGGGCAGAAAGATCTGTGCCGACGCCAAAATTTGATGACTGTAAAAATCTAAAAACTGCTCGTTCATCATTTAAATTGGTAGCGGCGACTATGATTGTATTATTTAAATTTATATTGGCCGGAACAGAACCACCAACATCAATGCCTTCATTGCCGGCCGATATCACAAAAGTCTTATCCGGATGTGCTATAAATCCATCTTTATAATAATTCGTAGCATCGTCAAAATCTTCGCTCTTTATGCAAAATATTATTAAGAATATGCAATCTGTATGGCTGAAACTCATGTTCACAATTGCATCAGGAGGCAATGTATCAAGGATATTGCCAAAAGTCGCAAAGTTTATGAGTTTAGCGGTTCGCGATTCAAGGAAATATTGATTGGTAACTCCTGAAATAATGCCATTCATTTGCGGACTTCCCACGGGCAAAACTTGCGTTGCGGAAAGATTGTTGGCGCCGATAATTCCAGCTACCGCTGTGCCATGTCCGGCAGTTAAATCCGACCTGAATTCTTCAGCGCGATCCTCAAGTGCTTGAAATGCCGGCAGTCCAAGAATGCCTAAATTCACGCCTGCAAATTCGGGGTGGTTAGCATCAACGCCAGTATCAATAATACCGATGACTACTGCAGAAATATTTGCGGCCGCTTTGTTTACAAACTTCCAAGCATCAAAAATATTTATTTTATCATAAGCAACGGCCAGATCTGGAAAATTATTTTTTAAGCTTTCCAGATCAAATGCTGTAGTTTGGGCTTCTGCCTTATTTATAAAACTAACAGGGAGTGGCTTGTAGCGAGGGCAAAAATTAGTTGCATACCAGAACAAGGGATGTTCGAGTATCGTATACGGCTTTATCCGAATGCTAGGGACAAGCTTGGGGCATGGCCTAAAAATTAGAATAGCTGACACAAACAGGATTATAATGATTAACAACGCTAATAAGATCTTGAAAATTAATTTTTTCATTTTGCTAAATTAAGAAGATAATTTCTAAATACTCCTTCAACCAAAGGATGACTTAATTGACGGACAAGCTGAATCTTGGTTTCTAGTTCTTCCGGGGTGTCAGTAATAACCTCAATCTGATAGGCATTGACTGACTTAATAAAACCTATAATTCTGCCGTCAACTAAATTCGCAATATTTTGAGCATCAAGAAGAGTAGCGACGTCAGTAAAGTTGACTATGATTTCATTAACAAGAAATCTGCTGTTGTCTTGGTCAATGATAACTTTCTTTGGATCGCTTTCTTTTACAAAAAGTTCTGCCCTGCTCAACACCGAACCCTTTCCAATCTTTATTTCTTTAGCTAAAATTTGTCCTCTGAAAGTAGTTTCGTCTCCCAAATTTACCTTTGCCTTCGGCGCAACAAGCTTGAAATTAAGGAAATTGTCTTTGCCGAAAACGACTGGTCTTCCTATTTTCCCGTCTTTGAGGTCTTTCCTTTCCTTCTCGTCCATCTCTGATTCAATTTCATCGTCGTCTTCCTTCTGTTGTTTTTCTTTTTTGGATTTAATGCCGATATAGTTTACGGCCAAATCAGTCGGGTTTAGATTCTGACCCGGCAGAATTGATACGCGTTGCTGTCCTTTGAGTTTAAATTGGATGTTGAGAGTGATTGGAGCTTGGAATATGAGGGTAGAGTTTTCTTTGAGTTCCAGTTTGTTCAGGTTGTATGTTCCGCCGGTTAAGATGAGTTTGGAGTTTTTTTCAATGGTTATATTGCGGTAGTTTCCTGATGGTAAGGTGTTGTTTTCTCCTTCAAACTTGAAGTCCTGAGTTCCGATGGTGAATTCCGGTATTTCCGGGAGATTGACTATCGGCAGTTGGATTGGTTTGGTTTGAGTACCGAGGATTTCCGATTCCTTTTTGATTTGAAGTTTATTAAACGAGGCGTTGCCGTTGATTGTCGTGTTTTTGTCTATGGATATTCTGTCGGCAAAGAGGTTGCCGTTTATTATCGCATCTTTTTCAATGTCTATTTTCTTATTTGAGCCGAGATCTCCGCTGGATATTTGAACTCCTTGTTCCAATTTGATTTCTTCTTGAGCAAAGAGAACGAAGTTGTCCGTATTCTGAAATAGCGGCTGACTGTTGAAATTAACAGCGGCCAGGACAATCCCGCCAAATGCAAGAACTGAAATTATATGATGCGGCCGTACAGTTGGCATGTTTTTATTATATCACAGCCGATGAAACCTCATTGCTCTCGGCTGAAAGGCCGGCTTTGTCAAAGACAAAAATTAAAACCTAATCACCCCTTTCTCAAAATTATCTATCAGCATTTTTTCCATTTTTTCTTCTCCGCCCGCGTATGCCGCAAAAATTTTTGTCCACATCGCTTCGCGTTGATGATAGGTGAAATTTTTTTCTTTTCCCTCCATAACCGAAACAAGAGCCATAGCATTGTCTTCCAAATCAAAGCTTACAAGGTCCTCTGCGAATTCAGAAGGAAACAATCCACCAACCCAATCCAATCCGCCCCAAATTTCCAAATCGCAGCACTCGGTATCTCTAAAATAATTCGCGAGGTCGCGTTCGCCTCTGGCCCAATGAAGAGATTCAGGATTTACTCTCGGCATTCGCAAACGCGGGTCATCGGGATTTTCTTTCCAAAGATAACGCTGAACAATTAGCCACTCGCCTTCTTTAATCTCTTTCACTTCATTGACATCGCCGCGTAAAAGCGACTTGAAGCGCTCCGAAAAGTTCTTGGAAGAAAAGTTTTTATGAAACAATTTGGAATAAAATATAATCTCGTGGAAATAATGGAGCAGTAACGCGAAATCACGCAAAAGTTTTCCGGGAATGTCTTGCATGACCGGATTCAGAAAAATCACGCCGAACTCTTTAAGATGGCTGACGTTGTGATGTTTTTTCGCGACAAATTTCAGAGAAATGTCGTGCCATTTCGGACCAAGCACGCGAAGTTCAATTTCCCGCTCTTCAAAGTCGTCTGGCGTAAAATTACCATAAACCTCGTCAAAGGTTTTGTGCATCCACTCATCGCTTTCAATAAATCTTAAAGCGCTGAAACATTCAGTAAGGTCCTCGCGTAAAACGAGCTCTTCAACGTTATTATAACCGAGGTACTTCAGCAAATTGGGCGGCGGCCGCTTCAATAAAATGTCCTTTATAAGTTCTTTTCTTAAAAAATGGCCGTGGTTGGTTTTTACCATTTTAAGAGCCACCATCGCCATTCTGCCAAAAACATCGTGGTCGGGCACTTTATTTATATGCGTTTCAAGCAAACGCTCGTGTTTAACCACCGTTCGCCGCAAAACTCCGCGGGCATAATCCGCCCCGGATTTGTCGCCGTTAAGTTTTTTTAAAACGGCTTCAATGGTTTTGGCATTTTCTTCAAACACCGCTTCCAAAATTCCGGTCTTACCCGTTGACGCAGCTATATGCTTGTCCAAAGATACGAGAACATTTTCATTAACGCCGAGAATATTCGCAAGTTGTTTTATAGAAAAAATGGGCATTTTTTGTGTAACCTAAGAACTCAAAAACCCAAGAACTTATGAACCGTTCTTACGTTCTTTAGTTTAACTCAATCACCTTAATCGGTAAACGCGCCCAGCGCGCTGCAGAAAAATCACGCTTGGATAAAATTCCTTCCGTCGCTCCGATACGCTCAACAACGGAAGTCGCGTTGGCGGATGCAAAGCGAATGGCGTATTTCACCGCCTCTGGCGGTAAATTTTGAATTTTGAATTTTGAATTTTGAATTTGTTGAATAAGGCCCACTACGAATCCGGAGCCGAAAGCATCTCCGGCGCCGGTGCGATCAAGAATTTTTTTATTTTTGAAAATTCCAGCTTTGTAAATATTTTTTCCGTCAGACGCGAAAACGCCGCGCGGCCCGTCCGTCATTATTGCGATTCCGCGCGTAAGCTCGTCAAATTTTTGAAAAATCCCGCGCTCATTTTTATAGTCAATGCCGGTAAGATAGGCGGCTTCTTCCCGGTTTACAAGCACAACGTCAAGCTTATTTAAAAGCGCCTTCATTTTTGCCGCTCCGGCTTTAAGATAATTTTTTGACGGATTCATCGCGATTTTCGTGCCGTCGTTCTTAAATCGCGTTATGATTCTTTGAATCGCCGCGATTGGTATTCCTCCGGGACTGACGTAAATCCATTTGGTCTTTATTTTCCCGAAAACCGGCTCTCTGCCGTTTATTCTCCGCGAAGCGCCGCGATAGTGAAGGATAGTTCGTTCTCCGCCAGATGAAATAAGAATAACCGAATAACCGGTCATATCTTTCTCGTCATAAACCGGCAAAGTGGCTATCTTTTCGTCTTTAAGCTCTTTGAGCGCGGCTTCTCCATTTGAATCAATGCCTATACCAACGACAGCTCCGGCCCTCAAGCCTTGACGCGCGAAAGTTACCGCCGCGTTTGCCGCTCCGCCGCCGACAGTTAAAATGGGCTGTTCAACCTCAATCTTCGCGCCAAGAGCAAAGCATTGGGCCTCGCCCATCGGCATACCGGCGCGCTTCAAGTGCTCGGGGTCTTTTAAAACCTTAAAAAGCGGGCTCGCCAAAAAAACATCCAGAGTCGCCGTGCCGATTGTAATGATGTCGTACATTTTAGATTTATGATTTAAGATTTAGGATTTAAGATTCTTACTTCTTGCTTCTTAAATCTTATTTCCGCTTTATTGCTTTTTTCACGGCTCTAATAACATCCTTAACTCCCATACCATATTCGTCAATAAGTTCTTTCCCCGGACCGGATTCGCCAAAAACGCCCTGCATTCCGACAAATTCCATCGGAGTCGGCGCGTTTTTAGACAAAAATTCCGCGACCGCGCCCCCAAGCCCGCCGCTAATTTGATGCTCCTCAACGGTTACGACAGCGCCGCATTTTTTGGCGTATTCAAGAATTGTTTTTTCATCCAGTGGTTTTATCGTGTGGTTATTAATAACTGCGACATCAATGCCATCCTCCTCAAGTTCTTTAGCCGCGAGTAGAGCATTATACATAAGAAGACCGCATCCGATTATAACCGCCTTTGGTTTCTTTTTACTCTCCCAAAAAACCTCCGCCTTTCCGGGCGTATATGGCGTGGCTTCAGTTGTAAGCACAGACGACTTTTCACGCGCGAAACGTATGTAAATCGGCCCCCAAATTTTCGCGGCGGCGATGGTAGCTTTTTTTGCCTCAATGGCGTCGCAGGGTACAAATACTTTCATATTCGCGAGCACTCGCATAGTAGCTATGTCTTCAACGGCTTGGTGCGTCGCTCCATCGGGACCGGTTACAAGACCGGCGTGATGTCCGGCTATTTTCACATTGGAATCGTTGTAAGAAATTGTGGTGCGTATCTGCTCCCAGTTTCTTCCCGGAGAAAAAGTCGCGTAAGAAGAAATAAACGGAATTTTTCCCGAAACGCCGAGGCCGGCCGCGATGGCGGCCATATTCTGTTCGGCTACGCCGATTTCAAAAAATCTTTCCGGAAATTTTTTGGCAAAGTCCTCGGAGCGCGTGGATTCGGATAGGTCGGCGCAAAGAACAACAACATTTGGGTTTTCCTCTCCGGCCGAAACGAGACCCGGTCCGTAACCGTCGCGAATTGCTTTCTGCTCAACGTCTTTGTCAAACAGTTTAGAATTTAACTTTGCGCGAGAATTAACAGGCATACTCTATGACGGAGGAAATAAAAAGGTTACCAGCCAAAAAAGCACAAGGTATGTAATCAGGAAAGTAAAACCAAGCGTTCCAACAAAAAGGCGGTGCCGAGTTATATCTGCAATAGTAATTTTTCTGACTCCTTGTTTTTTGAAATAAATAAACACGGTCGTAAAAGCGAGCAATAATCCTAAAATTACAAATTGCCAGCGGTATTCATGAAAAAGAATATTCTGAAACGCGATCGCGGTTGAAAAAGACGCCAAGCCGAGAATAAAAAGCATCCACGGAGTAAAGTAAAAGCCTAAAGACACAAGACCGTAAACAATGCCCCAGAAAACTCCCCACTTGTTTATTTTTTCGCGCAATGCCTCAAGCATGTTAAAACGGACGCTTCGGATAAAGTTCCGGGTCTATAGTCCGACTAAAACAAACTTCCCCGGAATTATGCTCCCAATTTTCTCCAAAACCGCCGAAAGGATATGCCGGTTCAAAATATGGCTTGGACGCAATTTTCGCACCACCGCTAGAGGGGAGATTAAAACTGGCGCATAATTCAAAAGACAATTCGCCAACGGCGCGATAAACATATTCTTCTCGCATCTGCGAATCGAGCGGCGGAACGTAGCCGGAAATACTATCACGCAAATCGTCCAACGATTGCGGCAAACTGCCTTTCTGCGTCCAATAATTTACTACAGACATCTGAATTGATTGCAGGTCTGAAACTTTTTGCTGGTCAAAACGAACCAATCTTTGGGTAAACGGCGAACCGGCGACAAAAAAGCCGGCAACGACAGTAATCGCGACAACCGCGCAAGCCGCCCATACGAATGCTCTCACTCTGAAAGAGAATTCTCCAGCGGCTCTTCGCAGGTCATAAAGATAGTAGGCGAAAATCGCGGAAGCAACCGCGAAAACAGAAAGAATTTTCAGAAAGAAACGAACAGTCAGTTCTCCTTGCAAAAAATTGTATACGAGAGCGATCAAATCGCCTATCACCAAAACCCCGGCGGCGAAAAGGGTAAAATAAAGAAGCCACTTTCTAACGCGAATCTCGCCTTTCTCCGGATTTTTCGCGCGATCTTTATACAAAGACCTTGAAGCCCATAAAAATACGGGGAATATTATTATAAGGGAAGCCAATGCCCATCTTATTGCTCCGCCGGCATCATAGTATAGATTGAGCGGGTCCGGAAAATAAACGTTAATATACTGAAAAAACAACGTCAGTAAACTAAACGCGCCGACATAAAGGGCAATAATCGCCAAAAGATGCATAAAAACGTCTTTCGGCGTGCTTTCTATGTTTTGATTTGTTTCCATATCCTAAATTCTAAATTCTAGATTCTAGATTCAATGGTGCTCTCTTTTCATCCTATCATAATTCGCGGCTAATTCCATAAGCGCGGCTTCGGCCTCGTCCGAATTTGGCGGCTTGCCGTGCCATTCAAACTTATTCTCCATAAAACTGACCCCCTTCCCGGGTATAGTATGGGCGATAATTACCGTCGGTTTTTCGTAAATTGCGTGAGCTTCGTTAACCGCGTCAACAAAATGATGAATATTGTGCCCGTCAATCTCAATAACATGCCAATTGAACGCTTCGTATTTGTCCCTCAGCGGTTCAAGCGGCATTATGTTTTCGGTAAATCCGTCTATCTGGATGTTATTGCGGTCAATGACGCCGATAAGGTTATTCAGTTTGTTCTTGCCCGCGAACATCGCCGCCTCCCAAATGTTACCGCACTGCTGTTCGCCGTCAGACATCAAGCAATAAATTTTGCAACGCTTCTTGTCTAATTTCACCGCCAAAGCCATACCGACAGCCTGCGACAAACCCGAACCGAGCGGACCGGAAGTCGTTTCCATTCCCGGTAAAGTGGCGCGGTGCGGATGTCCCTGCAGACGAGAATGAATTTTGCGGAGAGTTTTCAGTTCTTCCAGCGAAAAATATCCTGCGTGGGCCATAGCCGCGTAACGCACGGGACAAATGTGGCCGTTTGATAAAACCAAGCGGTCGCGCTCGGGCCAATCCGGCTTCTTGGGGTCGTGCTTCAAAACGTGAAAATAAAGCGCGGTAAAAATATCGGCCATTCCCAGCGGTCCGGCCGAATGCCCGGACTCTGCTTCAACCAACATAGAAATAATGTCTTGGCGAATACGATTCGCCATCTCTTCGAGGAACTTTAGTTTTTTGTCGTGTAAACTCTCCAGCATAAAAAATTTAAAATGTAAAAATCGAAGTTAAAAATGACAAATCAAAATTAAAAATCATTTTGAATTTTACATTGTCATTTTGCATTAAATTTCGGCCAATTCCTCATACGCTTTTCTTGGATCTGCGCTGTCAAAAATATAAGATGCGGAAACTATTATATTCGCTCCCGCTTCTTTCGCTGTTCTTGCGATTTGCGGAGTTATTCCTCCGTCTACTTCTAGTGTAGCATCAGAAACGCGTTCTCTCAAAAATTTTATTTTGTCCAAAACGCTCATTTGAAAACCTTGCCCGGCCAAACCCGGTTTTACGCCAAGAATCTGAAACGATTTGAACTGACCAAAGTAAGGCGTGAGTTTATCCGATGGCGTATCGGGATTAATAGCGAGCATAGCTTCAACTCCCGCGGCTTTACATTTGGAAACAATTTCTTCCGCGTTTTTCATCACCTCCAAATGAACAATTATTCTTTTAACCCTATATGGGCGAGCCCATCGAGCTTTAGCCATTCCGATTTTTAGCCAAGCATCAATAACTTTTTCCGGATTCACGACCATCAAGTGAACCTCAATGTTAAGATTTAAGATGTAAGATTTAAGAGTTAAGAGTTCCACGGGGTTGCCCCAGGTTATGTTTGGCGCAAATTTACCGTCAACTACGTCAATATGAACCCACAAAACATCTGACAATTGATTTTTGACAATTGACAGTTTTGCTTCTGCGCACTCAAAGTCAAGACAATTTATGGCCGGAACGACAATCATTCCATTAAGTATAGCAAAATAAAACCTTATACGAGGCCTGATCTATACGAATTTTTCTTGCGCAACTGATTCCTTAAATTTCGGCAAGATAAACCACACGGCCGCGAAACTCAAAAGCCCAGTGGCCGCTCCGCCAATAATATCGCTCGGCCAATGAACGCCGGCAGCTACGCGCGCAAATCCCATCAATACGACGGCGCCGGTAAACCAGTAGCCGAATTTTTTATCCAACAAAAACGCGAACGGAACAAGCGCGAAAAAGAAAGCCGCGTGGCCGGAAGGAAAAGAGGCGCTCGCACTTTCAATCAGCGGCGCGAAATCAAACGCCAAAAATGGGCGCGGTCGGTAGTAAAAAAAACGTATAACGTCAGTAACAATCCAGCGCGCGAGAAAAACCGAAAGCAGTCCGGCAGCAAAATAATACCAACGCTCTCGCCAATCTTTTTTTACGGCAAAAATAAAATAAAAAAGGGCCGCGACCAAAATATATCCAAGATACTCCGCCAAAAAAACAATTAACCAATTAACGGCGAAGTGAAATTCGGTTAGAGACCTAAGCAAATTAAAAATAATGAGATCGGGATTCATCTGGTAAACGGTAACAGCCCCATAAATCTAGCCCTTTTTATTGAACGGGCCAAAAGACGCTGATGCTTGGCGCAAGTGCCGGTATGTTTCGGGTCAACAATTTTCGCCTGCGAAGAAACAAACCGTCTCAAAAGCTCGATTTCCTTGTAATCAATTTCTTTTAAATTTTGGGAACAAAAAAAACACTGTTGATTCATTTTAAAAAGGCAGGTCTTCGGGTTTTACTTCATTCTCTTCTATTTCTATAATCGGCACCTCCTCTTTTGCGGTCGCCTGCGGTTGCTGTCTTTGCTCAGTCCTGGCGGAAGCGGTGCGTGGCCCAAACTGCAAGCGCTCGGCGACAATTTCAGTCCTATATTGCTTAGTGCCATCTTTACCGTCCCAAGATCGAGTTTGTAGGCGACCTTCAATCAAAACTAAACTTCCCTTCGTTAAAAACTGCGCGGTTATTTCCGCCTGGCGACCCCATACAACGACATTATGAAATTGGACATCTTCCTTTTTATCGCCTTTCTGGTCTTTCCAAACGCGATTTGTCGCCATACCAAATGAAGCCACCGTGGCGCCGGAGGGTAAAGCTTTGAGCTCTGGATCTCTGGTTAAATTTCCCGCTAAAAAAACTTTGTTTAAATTCATCTATAAATTTATTTTAGTATTTCTTCCAGTTTTTCTTCAAGCTCTTCATTGCTTACAACTTCCTGCCTTCTTGGAAACTCTTCGCTTCTGTCCGTTCTTTCCGACCGTTCGCCCTCCGCCGGTTTTGCCGCGGAAGTTGCTCGCGGACCGCGTCTAAAGAAAGAAGCGGTTCTCGGCAAAATAGGCGGCGCGACTATAAGATGACGAAGAATTTTATTGTTCAAACGCAAATCCTCTTCAATTTCCAAGACACGCCCTGCTTCACATTGAAAATGAAAAAAGCCGAAATGCGCCGAGTTCCGCTTCATTATGGGGTAAAACAAATCCGCTTTCTTGAGCGGCCCTTCAAAAACAATAACAGCGCCGCGGGCGTTTAAAATCTTAACCGCCTCGTGCGCGTCATCTTCGCCGTCAACCAAAAAAGCGAGCTCATAATTCTTTATGTTTTTTTCATCCATATCCATATAATTCTTCCTAAATTAACACGTTTAAAAAAGTCCGTCAAATTCATCCATAAGAACGCCGAATCTTTCGTTTAGTTTATTTATGTCGTCGGCCGCGTCGTTCATTCTGAAAATCAATACATCCACGCTGGTTTCTCGAGGTTCTCCGGCGAATTTGGAACGAAGCGTTTCCAAAAGCCGGTTGAAATATTCATTGTAAGTAATCAGCTGGGTAACAAGATTGATTTCAACGGCTACGGCCTCCAGAGCTTTCGCCCGTATGGTTTGCGATTTCAAGAGAGAGGCCGCCCGAGTCATTCTTTCAAGCTCGACGGCGAGTTCCTGTGCTTTTGACCTTATTTCGGAATTAGCCTCCATTTCATCCAAAACAATTCTTAATCCCTCAAGGTGGCGGCCGCTTCCGTCCAATTCGGAAATTTTTTTAAGCTTTTCCGCCGACTGTCCATAATGCGCCACTATGTCTTTGCTTATTTCCGCGCCGCGATGACGCGCTTCTTTAAATTCCGCGGGTGTTGATTCTGCCTCGGGAATAACGAGCAGCGGCAAAGCCACGAAGAGCAAAACGGCTCCCGTGCTAAAAATAGCGATTTTCCAAAACTTTTTTGATTTAAACATTGCGATATGCTTATTTTTATGATAAAAATGGAATTAGTCAACTTTTCCATTGTAAATACGCGAGCGTAGTATAACGGCTATTATGGCTGCCTTCCAAGCAGCAGACGCGGGTTCGACTCCCGCCGCTCGCACCAAACGTCAAAAAAAGTTATACTCAAACTTATGGACAAGCTGCCGAAATCCTATTATTTGTATCTCGCGGTGCTCGCGATTTCTGCCTCTGCTTATTTTTTATATAAATCTCCGGGCGCCGAAACGTTTCCGGCCTCTCTCGTATCTCCTGTAACTCCCGCGACCGAAACGCCCCCGACCTCATCTTCACCAGCCGAAATTTCGACAAAAGAGGAGCTCAGCCCTCCTGAAATTAAAAAAACAACTCCGCCGCCGAAATTTGACGCGTTTGAAGGACAAGAGGAAGAATTGGAAAAAATTGACGACTTGGAGAGTTCTTTACTTGACTAATATCCGAAAAACTGCCATTGTGGGACATAATTGTCTTTGTAACTAAAGCTTTGCTTATTCGTTTACTATGTTAGATGGCGAAAAAAACATAATTCAGCGCGCCATTCGGGGTGAGTCCTCGGCTTTTGGTCAGCTTTACGACCATTATATGCCGATGATATATCGCTTTGTTCTGTTGAAAGTTGGCCGCCGTGAGGAGGCTGAGGACCTCACCCATCAGGTATTTCTTAGCGCATTACAAAATATATCCGGCTATAAACATCTGGGACACCCATTTTCAAGTTGGCTGTACAAAATCGCGCGGAACTCAATTATAGACAATGCCCGCACCAAGAAAGAAACCATCCCACTTTACGACCTTGACATGGAACCGCACATTGAGCCGGCGATTGAAAAAACGCTGGACCTGAACAAAGAATTTAACAGCGCAATGAAAGCAATCGGACAATTGAACGAAGAACAACAAAATGTAGTTATAATGAAGTTCATTGAAGGATTTTCTCACAAAGAAATAGCTGAAGCTTTAGATAAAAATGAGGGGGCGATAAGAACCATTCAGCATCGAGCCATAATCAAATTAAAAAAACTTCTTTCGGTATGATGGAACAAGAAATAATTTCAAAACTTAAACAACTACAAAACATAAAACCGGATCCGGGATACGCCGGGGTTTCGCGTAGCATGCTGATGGCGTTAATGCAGATGCCCAAACCGCGCCGAACGTGGTTTTTGTTGAGACAGCCACAGGCCCAGCCGCGGATAACCTTAGCCGCCGTTTTGAGATACGCTCTGCCAGCAACTATCGCGGCAAGTTTTATGTTTTTGATGCTCGGCGGATATTCCACAATGCGCACCGCCTATTTTGCCTTCAATTTTCCAGGACTTATGAATGAAAAAATCTTGGCCGCGGAACTCAATGATTTTGAAATACAGATTAAGATCGCGGAACTTCAGTACCATGCCGACTCTTCAAAAACCGTGTCGCTCGCCCTGAACGAAGCGGGTTATTACGCCAATAATTTAAGTAACGATTTGATAAAAAACGAGGGGGATTTTCTCAATGCGAAAAATCCGACAAACGAAAAAATAGACGAAGCTCTCAATGACCTTATATTATAAAAAACAAATATCATATATCTTAGCGGCGGCTATGTTCGCTGTTCCCGCGTTAACTTTGGCTGAATCAAACACCACGTCAACTTTAGCGCTGACAAATTCAACCTCGTCAACTGCCACGGAAGATATTGATACTCTACGAGCTCAACTCAACGCGCTGTTAAACCCAAAGGATGAGATGGGATTTATTTCCAACGAAGAAAAAAACGCGAGAGAGCTTAAGTTAAGGCACAAAATTTTGATTGGCAGTATCGCGCTTTCTTATATAGAAATAGACCAGCTGGCAAATCGTTTGAACGCCCTGGTTGAATTAAACGCAAAAGAGCAAGAAAAGAAGGAGGCCTATTTGGAAAAGCTGGTCGGATATCTCAACTATCACGATGTAATCAGAGAAAAGGTTAATAATTTATCCAATGAAACGCTGAACGTTGAAAACATAAAGACAGCGGCGAAAGAACTGCTTGATTGGCGACGCGATTTTTACATTTCGCCGATGAAAGAGATGTCGGCTTTTATATTGACGATAAAACAGCCGGCCGTATTAAAAATATCTCTTGAGCGACACGAAAAAATAGCATCTGACTTGCGAAAGCTCTCCCAGGGCGGATATATCAACCAAGAACAATTGTTTGAATTAACTCAACTGCTTAATAAGGCAAGAGAATTACTAAGCGAAGCGCAAGCCATGAACAACGACGCGTACAACGTGCTGTTTACCGAAGAAAATAAAACCGGCCTTGACGAGCTTGCAAGATCGTCGCTTGAAAACATAAAATCCGCATACGCCATATTTATGGAAATGAGCGTTAAAGTTAAACAAATACTCTCAATATAAAAACCCCCCCAATCGCGATTATAGGGGGAGTTTTTAGTTTACATTACAGTACAGTATCTAAAGTACCGCTTCTTTTAATTGTTTGGCGGCTCGGAATTTCGGCTTAGTTGAGGCGGCGATCTGAATAGTTTCGCCGGTTTTGGGATTTCTCCCTTGGCGCGCGGCTCTTTTTGTCGCGCGGAAAACTCCAAATCCCGGAACGGCTACCTCTTCGCCTCTGCCCATCGTTTTGGTAATGATGTCAAAAACGCTGTCAACTATCTCCTGAGCTTTCTTTTTGGTCTCAATTCCGTTGGCTTGCATCACCGCATCGACAAGTTCTGGTTTCTTCATTGTTTTCTGTTTTATGAAATAAATGAATAATCGACCTTTGCGTAAAAACTCTACCCTTTCATTGTAGCACAAATTATCTAGCGTATTCAACAGCCCTCATTTCGCGAATAACATTCACCTTTATCTCTCCTGGATAGCGAAGGTCGGTTTGTATCTTGTTGGCGATATTTTTAGCAAGCTGAAGCGCGCCAAAGTCGTCAATTTTTTCCGGAACGACAAAAACTCTCAATTCACGGCCGGCTGAAATGGCGTACGACATCTTAACTCCCTCAAACTGACCGGCTATTTTTTCAAGGTCTTCCAGGCGCTTTATATAATTTTCAACCGTGCCACGACGCGCTCCTGGACGAGCCGCCGAAAGAACGTCTGCGGCCGTTACTATATACGATTCCGGCGTAGCGTAAGGATAATCTTCGTGATGTGATTGCATAGCATCTATAATCGCGTCGTCAACGCCATATTTTTTAAGAAGCTTTCTGCCAAGTTCAACGTGCGTACCCTGCACTTCGTGGTCAATAGCTTTGCCGATGTCATGCACCAGAGCCCCCCTTTTCGCCACTTCAACATTAGCGCCAAGTTCGGCGGCAAGCATTGCGGAAATATAAGCCATCTCTATTGAATGTGTAAGAACGTTTTGGCCGAAGCTTGTGCGGAAATGCAGGCGGCCGATAAGCTGTATAACTTCTTTCGGCAAATCAAGCACCCCAACTTCAAACGCCGCGGCCTCGCCTATCTCATACATTTTCTTTTCGAGTTCTTTGCGCGCTTCTTCCACTTTTTCTTCAATTTTGGCAGGCTGTATTCTACCGTCTTTTATCAATTTTTCAAGCGCCATTTTCGCTATTTCGCGGCGCACAGGATCAAACGAGGAAATAACTATCGCTTCCGGCGTCTCATCTATAATAAATTCCACGCCGGTTAAACGCTCAAGAGTACGGACGTTTCTCCCTTCGCGGCCGATTATTTTACCCTTGAGGTCTTCGCTCGGAATATGAAACACGCTGGTGGTAATCTCTGAAACGTGAGAACGCGCGTAGCGCTGGACCGCCGTAGTTATTATACTCAAGCTTCTTTTTTCAACTTCTTCGCGGCGCTCGTTTTCCAGCTTCTGTAAAATCTGTGCCAGTTCCTGCCGATGCGAATCCTCAACGTTTTTTATTATTAAATTCCTTGCTTCTTCTTTTGTAAACCCCGCTGTTTTCTCAGCGATTTTTATCGCTTTTTCCAATTTCTCGTCCGTCTCCGCTTTTGCCAGCTTAACCTTGTTCATGTCCGTCTCAAGCGCCGCTTCACGGGTTCTGAGCTCATCCGCGCGCCTCTCCGCGTCTTTTTCGTACTTCAAAACGCGCTCTTCCATGCGCGCTAACTGCGCCTTCCTTTCGCGCTCGTCGTTTTTGGCGTCTTCAATAAGCTGGAGAGATTTATCTTTTGCCTGCGCGACAATTTCCTGCGCCTCTTTCTTCGCGCTCTCAAGTTCAAGATTGACTTTTTGCTCTAGTGTCTTAGCTCGCGAACGAACTACGAAGTGACGAATTAAGTACCCGACGGCAATGCCAACGGCCAAAACCAGCCCGCCCTCTAATGGGGTTATTTGCGTAAACATTTATTAAATTGTCCGCTATTTTCTCCACAATGATAAACATATTATCAGTATGAATTTATAGGAACATAAATTCGTTACCTTTAATTATTTACATTATAGCGTATGCAAAAAAAACGTCAAGCGTCCAGTTTCTTGATTCTCCTGACGTGTCGTTCTTCGTTAGAGAAAGGCGTATTCAGCCATAGCTCCACGGCTTCCTTGGCTTCTTCAATAGAAACAAAACCAGCTGCCAAGGAAAGAACATTGGCGTCGTTATGTTCGCGCGAAAGTTTAAGAAGCTCCGCGTTTCCGCCGTACCACACAGCCGCGCGAACTCCTTTTACGCGGTTGGCGGTCATCGCCTCCCCCTGTCCGGATTTACCCATTACCAATCCGCGGCTATTTTTGTCTGCGGCTACGGCTTTCGCCACCAAAAAAATAAAATCCGGATAATCATCGGCAGGGTCGCGACTGAACGCGCCTTTGTCTTCAACTTGGTGTCCCAGCCCCGAAAGATATTTTTTTAACTCTTCTTTCATCTCAAAGCCGGCGTGGTCAGAACCGATATAAATCATCATAGAAATTCTGAAAATACAAAAGCTAAAATCGCGACTGCTCCAAGCGCGCCGCTAAAAATAAAAAGGTTGCGCGTTGACTTTGAAATAACCGTTTCTCCGGAAACCGGTTTTAATTCCTTAAGATTTTTATAAATCATGAAAAGATACGCAACCGCGAACGGCGAAAGCATGGTGCCAAACAGCGCATTAAATATTGAAGACGAAGGAATTAAAGTAAAAAAATAAGACAACGCGGAAAAGATAGCGAATAAAAACGCAAACCGCCAAAAAACCGGCAACCAATATCCACGAACGTATTCTTTACTGGCCAAAAGCGCGTAAAATCCCTTTTTGTTTTCAAGTACCAAAATAAAAACTCCGAAGATAAACCACACGGTAAAAATTAAAGCCGGCGCGAAAAGCATTACAAAACCTCCAAACACGATTAAGCCGCCGAGAACGCTTAACCAAAAATAGGACAAAATATAAGGCGTGGAATCGCGATATGCTGAAATAACGTCGCCGCCACGACTTACGACAAGAACAAGCGCTACTGCAGAAGCAATGGAAAAAGCGATACCGGCAGCCGAAAATAAAACTCCGGCAAAATCTCCAAGAGGACTCCCCGGACCGATGGCGATTTCCGCGAAGAAAAAAAGAAGGTGCGGCACTACGGCTATGCCGACAAGAACCAAAAACTTGTCGCTATATACGCGCCATGCTCCGCGAAGAATTTCATTTATTGAAATTAATTTGTTGCTTATAACGGGATTCATTTGACTTTAGCGACGGCCTCCACGTGTTTTACCAGCGTCGCGACATAACCCATTTCGTTGTCATACCAGCTGAGAATTTTTACAAGGTCTCCGTCAATTACTTTTGTGAATTTCAAATCAACAATGGCGCCATACGGTTCACCTATTATATCCGAAGAAACAATCTGTTCTTCTGTTACGGCAAGAATCCCCTGCCAGCGCTTGCTCTTCGCGGCTTTTTTTAAAATATCGTTTATTTCTTCAATTGACGTCTTACGTTTTGAAACAAAAGTTATGTCGGCAAGCGAACCGGTAGCGATAGGTACGCGCATGGCAACTCCGTCAAACTTTCCGTCAAGTTCTTTAATCGCGCGGGTAACGGCTATTGTCGCTCCCGTAAACGACGGCACAATGTTCTGCGCCGCGGCACGGCCTCGCCTGAAATCGTTTCCCCTAATCGGCCCATCAACTAAATTCTGCGTTGCCGTATAACCGTGAACCGTGCTGAGGACCGCCTTATGTATTCCCGGATTTTCGGCCAAAATCGCGATAACCGGAGACGCCGCGTTGGTAGTGCAAGAACCGTTAGAAGTCATAACGACCGAATCAAGTTCGCCGTTATTTACGCCCATAAGCACGGTTTTCCCTTCCGCGCCGTCTGGGTCTTTTGCCGGAGCCGTTATTACGACGCGCTTGGCTCCCGCCGAAAGATGCGCTTTGGATTTTTCATAGGACTCAAAAATTCCAGTTGACTCCACCACGATGTCAACGCCGAGCTCTTTCCACGGCAACATCGCCGGATCTTTCACTTGCAAAACTTTGACAATTTGTCCATCAACCACAAGATTGTCGCCCTTGACTTCAACTTTTTTGCCGAACCTGCCATACGTCGTGTCGTATTTCAAAAGATAGGCAAGGTTTTCCACGTCACCGAGGTCATTTATGGCGACGATATCAAAATTTTTATTTCCGAACGCGGCGCGGAAGAAAAGCCGTCCGATGCGCCCGAATCCGTTGATGGCTATTTTTGACATACTATCATTTTAACTTATTGAAGTTAATTTCAATAGTGCGCGGTAGAAGGATCGAACTTCTGGCCTTTCGCATGTCAAGCGAACGCTCTACCACTGAGCTAACCGCGCTCATTAAGCGTTATTTTACCAATTTTGACAAACCTGTAAAGCCGTACGCAATGTATCCAACGACGACCTTTTAAAACTTTCCGCGCGTGGAGAAGAAACGATGAAACAGACCACATTCAACAATGTAATTACGCCATGCGCCGCGGTTTATCTTGCCTTAACGGCCATTTACGCAACAAACGCCCGAGCCGGAAGCATCGATGAACTAGAAAACGCCGGCCTGCCGACTTCGGTTCTTGAGTCAATAAAAAATGTCGAGACATCGAAAACTAATGCCTCGTTAAAGTTTTATGTGCGCACTTTTTTATAGACGGTGTTAAAACCTATTTTGTGTTGCAAAAATGGTTAATGTTGTTAAAGTGAGAACAAATAAGCTGTTTAACAATATAAGGAGTTTCCAGCATGGAACAATATTGGATGCCCAAGAAATTGGATTTTAAGAATTTAAGATTGTGCATAGATAACTATTCCGCCGATTTTCTGTACATTAGATTAGTCGGTTCAATGGGCGGCACGGTAAAAGTAAATGAAAAATTAGAAGACCGAACGCTTGATTTTAGGAAAGACAAATCGGGCTTGTATCTACTTATTGATTCAAGCGAGGTGTTCCACTTTCCTCTAAATGATTATCAAAAGGGATTTTCCCTTGCATATGAAAGAATATTTGATGATGGAAGGATGTACATCCCCGGTGGCATTTCAGACAATCCTTATGACCCGAACCTTCCAGAGCCGGGAAGGTCGTTTTTAAGACACGTGCTTGACGATCATTTGATGGAGATTTTTTTTAAAGGGAGAGTAAATATCAAATTCCATTCCTGGTGGATTGAGCCGCATTGGAAATATTGGACAATTGATAAACCCAGAAACATTCAAGAAATCATTTTGAAACAACAAATTGAGTACGAAGAAGAAGATTCTTAGAAATCAAGACGACGATATTTCGAGCCGCTCCTTCGGGGGCGGTTTTTTTATCAAGTGGAGCACATTTGTTAGAACTTGCGCTTAGCAGTCAGAATATTGTTTATTTTTCAGAAGGGTTTGGACGACGTCAGAACCTCCAAGATTTGTTAAGTAGAAATGGCAAGAGATGCGCTGGAGCACTAAGAGTCCACTTTTCACCATTGTGGGTGTGGAAGGAATCGAACCTTCGACCTCTGTCTTATCAGGACAGCGTTCTACCACTGAACTACACACCCAAAATTTTTAGTTAAAGCCCGAGCTCTCTCGCTTTTTCCAAATTAAATCTTACCGGAGATTCATCCTCCGGCGTAGAAACGTTTATGGCGCCGCTAAGCGAACGGAAAAGAAAAGTAAACGTGAAAATAACGATAAGAACGACTGCCAACAACATTGAAACGTTAATAATCAATATTGTCAACTGATTTTTATTTTTAATAAAAGGAAATTTGGGCATCATCTTATAAACAACACGCCGGCAGTTCTCGCTTCCGCGGTGGTGGCGGCGCTGATTAATTCAAACAAACCAAAATTAACAATATATCCAGAATCATTGACGCTGTTTAAAAAAGAAAAAATGTCCTCAGATCGCCCTCTTGCAATCATGTTGAAAGATATGTTCCCGGCGGATGTTTCAGTACCGATAGTTTCTCCGGTTATATTAAGCGACACGTCCACGCCGTGTTCGGACGCAAAATCGGAAACATCCTGCATAAATTCAAACAATCTGCTTCTGTCCGGCAGAACCGTCGCTAAAACCTCTCTGTAAGCGCTCGCCAGTTCGGTTTCGGAGCGCAAAACCGCCAAGTTTTCAAGATTACTTGAGTAAAGCAAAATCCTGTCTCTTGACTCAATAACCGTTTCAACACGATTGTTTATTCCATAAAGAAGCGCGAGCAAAACAACACCCAAAGCAAAAAGCGCGGCCGATGCTATAACTAAACGTCTAATTAAAAGCTTGCGGAATCCAAGCGTCATATCGGTCTGAATTCATTATAACACGCTTTGTACCGAAAGGATGCATCAATGACACTTTTAAATTCGAGGGGTGACAATCCCGATGTCGCCGATACATCTCGGGTTTTGCGCGAATAAAAAAATCCGCCGAACAAAATCATTGTGTCCGGCGGGTGAGCTGATTTTTTAAACTTTATATCTGAAATCTGTTCTTCCCGGCAACTTGCGTTTTTTCAGCTCTTCATAAAAATGGGTGACGAGGGGCTTATTCGTCCATTCCCTTTTGTACAATTCGCCGCCGTCGTAACCAATCATTTTCACAAAAACGACAGTTGATTCGTCAAAATTTTGCGGAACTTGAAAATCTCCGTTTCCAATCTCAGTCAGCAATACTTGAAATATGAAAATTCTGACTTCGTTTCCATTTTTCCGAACCAGCGTCAGCTTGATTGTCGGCAAAGCGCCGACCAGCGCCAACTGTTCGTCAACAAGCGGCGAGTTTAGAGCTTCCGCGAGCCATACGGCTACCTCGGAAGGAAACGCAGGAAAAACCGGTTTCTGTTTCTGTTCGGCGGAGTACGCGCCGAAAGAAACCGCTAACAACACGACTGCGAACAAAGATTTCATAACGTTCATAACGCTCTCCTTTCTGGGTTGGCAGAACAACAAAAATAGGCAAGTCCCGATTGATTTTCGACTCAAAGAGCTGTGGCGCGTTCACGCCTCAGCCACTTAGGAATAGAGTCGACGCTCAATCGGAGCTTGCCCTTTTCTTTCTATGGTTGCACATATTATATTCCTTTGCGAAAAAATGTCAACCCCCACGCCTAAGGCGTAGGTGTGGGAGTCAAGACACAATAAAAAAACCCGCCTGGAACAAAAAATGTATTTTGCGCCAGACGGGAACTGGTAATTTTTACTGAGACACTTCAGGTGGTCCGGGTTTTTCAAAATTCAGCTTCTCCTTGGGCCTCCAAGTCACGTTCGGTATCTCTTGTTTGCCTCCGAATGCGATAGTTGTCACGCCCGGTTCAAATCCGAATTCTATTAAAAAAGCAATTATGCTTTTGGCTTTTTCGGAATCGCGCGGAAGAACGCAGAAGTGCATCGCGTCTCCCCACCGCTCGACTGCCCGCACTATGAGAATAAGAGTTTCGGGCCCGTATGGATTTGATGATTTCTCCGGACGCACATCAACGGACTCCAACACAAACACCGTTTTACCGCCGCCATATTCCACACAATTGACGTCCGGCAATCCTCGATAAGCAGGCGGAACCATCAATAACGCAATCGCTATAAGCGGAAAAGAAAACGCTACCGCGACAATAACGGTCTTAGACAGCAATCTCTGCCTGAACCATATTCCGACCACAAAGAGAAAGGCCATCAGCGCTACGCCGATAAGCACAATGCCCGCGATGTTGTCGGTGATATATATCATCGATATCTCCTCGTAGCCATCGGCACGAATTCCGCATTCGGATAAATCTTAATCGATCCGGGAATGACCTGATTTTTTTCATCCCATTCCGCGTAAAAAAGCGTCAATTCTTCTCCGGGCTTTGTAAGTTCGGCGGCAACGACGGCTAAAGCTTTCTCGTTATCCCCGTCTTTCTGTTCTATAATCACGAGATCAAGAGCCACCGGTATCTCGCCGCCATGACTGTGATACAAGTGCGCATTAACACGGCAACGGGAATTCGGCAGCACTTCCGAAACTTCGGAATTGGACTTAATCACCTCCAAATTGAGAACGCTGGGTCGCCCCAAATCGTCTCTATCCAGGCCAAGCCATCGATGCAGGCGCTGCATATAGCTCACTTCAACGACGTTTCTTTTTTCTCCGCCGATCTCTTGCCAGCAAGTCATCCATGTATCAATATCGTGCGGAAAGCCGGCGAGCCAGCGAAGCTGTATGAAAAGCGCGGTGGGCGCTATGGAGACTTTCTTTTCGGCGACATCTTTCGGCGGAGGATTTATGTAAGGGATTGACATCGCGGCTGTCAACAGACCGGTTGCCGCAGCGTTGGTCATCAAATCAATCATGGCCACGAAAATAGCTAAAAATCCCAAATTGGTGCGAGAGCCCTTATTTTTTCTCAGCCCCATATTCCACCTCCTTCAGTTCATTGTCTTTATAACCGAATTCCTCGCTATGAATAACCGGAAATACGGCTTCAAACATTTTTGTTCTGAAACGGAAAGCGATATCCGTGGCGCACTCGTCTATAAAGCCGTGAAGCACGAAAAGAATAAGGCCGCCGCCTATGCCCAAAGCGCTAGTGGTATAAGCCAAGCCGGCGCCGGAGAGAATTCCGAAAGAAAACTCTCTGATTTGTTCGACATTAGCGGGAATGCTCTGCACCGCCAAAGCCAAAATAATTCCGACGAGCGTTCCAAGAAATCCGACGTTGAACAAGACCCATTGAAACTTCTCAAGAATCGCGAGGTTACGCGTTAATTCGGCTTCAAAATAATCCTGAAACATGCTGCGGTTGACCGGTTCAAAAGTTTTCACTTTTCGCGTGACTCTTATGCGTTCGGCCAAACTCGCCACAAAACGGCAAACCGTAGAGTTTTTCACGGCTCGTTCATTGCGACGCGCGTAAAATTCATCAAGTATTCTCCGCGCCGTCGCAACACCGTCTTCCGGCGAATGGATAAGGCATTCCTCCAAATAACGCAGATGTTGGTCATCGCGATAAAGCTGTAAAGCGGCTTTATATCCAATTACGATATAAGCCCACAAAAATATGCACAAAAGAAAAATTGAAGCCACCAAAATCTTTGGCTCGCTAAAGCGTTCATAAGCCCAAGCAAAAAATCCGTATTGCCATCCCATCAAAACAAGAACAATCAAAAGAACCGTAAACAACCAGTAACGAACGTAGGCTCTCATTCTGCTCTCCTTAATTGTCAAGATAACCTCCGTTATACTATACTCCACAGTATGAAAACACAACCCCTGTCGCCTTCTTTAAAAGAAATTCCCAATCCGCCGAAAAATTTTTATGTGGAAGGAATTTTGCCGGATTTTTCGCGTCCGTGGCTCGCGATTGTCGGCACAAGAAAAGCTACAAGCGAAGGATTGCGGCTCGCAAAAAATTTCGCGAAAGAACTCGCGCAAAATAACTGCGTTATAGTCAGCGGCCTTGCGCTCGGAATTGATTCCGCAGCGCATCAAGGCGCGCTTGACGGCGGCGGCCAAACAGTCGCCGTCCTGGCAAACGGGCTAGACAACATTTATCCGGCGCAAAACGAAAATCTTGCGAAAAAAATTTTAGAAACTGGCGGGGCTATTGTTTCCGAGTATCCCGACGGAACGCCATCTTTGCCGCATCAGTTTTTAGAACGCAATCGGATCATAAGCGGCTTGTCCATCGCCACCGTGGTAATTGAAGCTCCGCAAAAATCCGGAGCGCTGGCCACCGCGGGATTTGCCGCTTCGCAAGGCAGAGAGGTTTTTGTTATTCCCGGCCCTATTAGCCATTCGAATTATCGCGGCTCCCACGCCCTAATAAGAGACGGCGCGCGACTTGTAACCTCACCGGAGGAAGTTCTTGAAGACCTCGGCCTTCAGACGAAAGAACTGAAGAACAATGCGACTCTCCCTTTTGGAGGTAGCGATGAACAAAAGAAAATAATTTACCACATAGAATCCGCCGGCCGTCCGCTTGCGGTTGACGAAATAATTATTTTAGCTAAACTTGAACCCCGAGTCGTCAACCGAGAGCTGGCTCTGCTAACGATTCAGAGCATAATTAAAGAAACAGAAAAAGGATACACGATTTAATAATGCAAAATTTAAAAATCAAAATGACAACGTAAAATTTTAAAATTTTTAACTGTCATTTTCCATTTTGATATTTACATTTTTAATTTTATGAATTTGATAATAGTAGAGTCTCCGACAAAATCCAAAACAATTAAAAACTTCCTTGGCAAACAATACAGAGTAGAATCTTCCGTAGGCCATGTGCGCGACCTGCCGAAAAGCAACAGAGAGGCAATCGACATAGAGGCCGGTTTCGTTCCTCGCTATGAGGTCAGCGAAAACAAGAAAGACATACTCAACGACTTGAAAGACGCCGCGTCAAAAGCGGACGAAATCTATCTTGCCACCGACCCGGATCGCGAAGGGGAAGCCATTGCCTGGCACTTATCTAAAGTGCTCGGTTTAAAAAACCCGAAGCGCATTGTTTTTCACGAGATTACCGATGAAGCCATACAAGAGGCGCTGAAACAGCCTCGGAAAATTGATCAAGAACTTGTAAAAGCGCAGGAGGCGCGCAGAGTTATCGACCGACTGGTGGGTTACGACCTTTCCGGCTTGATCTGGAGAAAGATACGCTACGGGCTATCGGCCGGGCGCGTCCAATCGCCGGCGCTCCGAATAATCGTCGAACGCGAACGCGAAATCCGCGCTTTCAAAAGCGAAACTTACTATGTACTCACCGCCGATGTCTTCGGAAATAATAAAAATATTTTTCGCGTTACCTGCGAAGAAGAGCCGCGTGACAAAAAAATAGTTGAAGAAATTCTTAAAAACGGCGGGGCCGGCGCGTGGTTCGTCAAAGATATTACGGAAAGCGAAGTCAAGCGAACGCCGCGACCGCCGTTCACGACTTCCACACTCCAGCAAGCGGCAAGTTCACGTCTCGGTTTTTCACCGTCACGAACAATGAGCATTGCCCAAAAACTGTACGAGCAAGGGTTCATTACTTATATGCGCACCGACAGCGTCAATCTGGCCGTTTCCGCGCAAGAACATATCATAAGCTACATAATAAAAACCTACGGCAAAGAGTATGCTGAATCCCGAATATACAAAACAAAAAGCAAAAACGCTCAAGAAGCGCACGAAGCAGTACGCCCGACTGACGCAAAAAAAGAAAACGCCGGACATACGGAAGAACAAAAAAACCTGTATCGACTTATAAGAGAACGGACAATCGCATCGCAAATGGCCGACGCCAAACTTTTACGCGCGAAAATCACGGCCACAATTACAGTGAACAAATACCCGGACTTCTCCGCTACCGGCTCGCGCGTTATTTTTGACGGCTGGCTTGCTTGCGATACGCGCGCGCGGGGAGAAGACGTAGAACTGCCGAAGGTTGCTCAAAGCGAAAAGCTAACCCTAAAAGAAATAATGAGCGAAGAAAAACACACGGAACCGCCGCCCCGATACACCGAAGCCGGCCTGGTAAAAGAATTGGAAAAGCGTGAAATCGGACGGCCGTCCACTTACGCCGCAATAATAAAGACCCTGCACGACCGAAAATACGTGGAGAGGGAAGGCCGCGCGCTCAAACCCACTGATACAGGTGAAGTCGTTAGCGCGTTCCTAGAAAAAAATTTCATGAACTACATCAGCGACACGTTTACCGCCGAGATGGAAAATGAACTGGATGAAATCGCGACCGGAAAAAGAGAATACGTTAAAACTCTCCGCGACTTCTACGCGCCGTTCCACAAAGACGTCAAAGCAAAAGAAAAAACGGCGGAAAAAATAACGAATCTCGGCGAAGCCGACAAAAAACACAAATGTCCAGTTTGCGGCGGGCTGATGGTCATCAAACTGTCTAGAACGGGGAAATTTTTAAGCTGTAAGAAATTTCCGGAATGCGCCGGCGCGAGAAAAATAGACGGCTCCATTATGGAAGGGCCCAAGGAAACCGGAGAAACCTGCCCAAAATGCCAAACCGGCAAGCTTGTAGAACGCGAAGGCCGTTTTGGAAAATTCATCTCCTGCAATAATTATCCCAAATGCAAATTCATTAAAAAAAGCGCCGAAGAAGAAGCCAGAACAAAAACCGGCGTTGCCTGTCCCAAATGCGGGAATGGCGAAATAGTGGAACGCCGCGGCAGATTCGGGCTATTTTATTCATGTTCCAATTATCCAAAATGCGATTTTGTAATGAAGTCCAGGCCGACCGGAAAAATATGCGAACTTTGCAAATCACTGATGATGGAAGGCACAAAAACCATACCCGAAAGATGCTCCAATAAAAATTGCCCGAACCACAATCCGCACAAAACCAATTAGAAAATGATTGTCAAAGAGTTCGCAAAAAAAAATCCGGAATCTTTAATAGGCAAGGCGTACCGAGCCGCCAAAGAGGCCCATGCCGGACAAAAACGCAAAAGCAGCGAACCGTATTTTAACCACTCCATCGCCGCGGCGCAGGCGATTGCCGAATGGAATTTGGATGAGCAAAGCATCGCCGCGGCGCTCCTTCACGATGTTATTGAGGATACTTCTTATTCTCTTGAAAAAATAAAAGAAAAATTCGGCGAAGAGGTCTCTTTTCTCGTTGACGGCGTAACCAAGATCGGAAAAATAAAATACCGCGGAATTGAAGCGAAGGCGGAAAACCTCAGAAAAATGATTCTGGCGCTGAGCCAGGATATCCGCGTAATTCTTATAAAACTCGCCGACCGACTGCACAATATGCGCACATTGCGGGCCTTGCCGCCGCAAAAACAAAAACGCATCGCCCTTGAAACGCTTGAAATCTACTCTCCGCTGGCCTACCGGCTCGGAATGCAACACCTCGCCGGAGATCTTGAAGACCTGGCTTTTCCTTATATATATCCGAGGGAATACAAATGGCTGATAAAAACCGTGAAGGAAAAATACGATGAGCGCGAAAAGTATTTAAAAAGCGCGGAGCCAATATTGCGAAGCGAGCTTGAAAAAAACGAGGTCTCCGTGATCAAAACAGATTATCGCGCGAAAAGATATTACAGCTTGTATAAAAAACTTCTGCGTTACGATATGGACGTTGAAAAGATACACGACTTGGTGGCCTTGCGCGTTATAGTTCCAGATATAAGCGACTGCTACGCCGCGCTCGGAGTCGTCCACAAACTATGGCCGCCACTGCCGGGACGATTCAAGGATTATATCGCTCTTCCCAAACCTAACGGCTACCGCAGTTTGCACACCACCGTATTCTGCATTGACGGCAAAATAACTGAAATACAAATCAAAACGCAGGAAATGCACGACGAAGCCGAAAATGGCATCGCCGCGCATTGGGCTTATGAAGAAAAAAAGGGGCATTCGGATTATCTCGCGAGAAAGTCAATTACCGCCGGCACCAAAGAATTGGCGTGGGTCCAACAATTAAGAAACTGGCAGCGTGAATTTTCCGACCCGGACGAATTTATGAAGTCGCTTAAAATTGATTTTTTTCAAGACAGAATTTTCGCCATCACGCCGCAAGGTTCGGTCATCGACCTACCGGTCGGCTCAACTCCGGTTGATTTCGCTTATCAAATTCACAGCGAAATCGGCGACAGCGCGAGCGGAGCCAAAGTAAACGGAAAAATAGCGCCGCTTGATTACCAATTAAAATCGGGGGATGTGGTTGAAATTCTTACACAAAAAAATAAAAAGCCATCCGGGTCATGGCTGAAATCCGTAAAAACCGGCTCCGCGAAAAATCGGATTAAATCCGCTATGCGCCGCGGCATTAAAACAATCATAGGAGAAAAATATTCAAAAACCGAACTGCGCGTAATCTGCGACGACAGAATCGGCTTGCTGAAAGACATTATGTCAATTATTTCCCGTTCTCACATAAACATGAACGGAGTTCAAACCGGCAGAAGCGGGCGCTTCGTCACGATTAAAATAGGATGTGAAATAATCGACAAAACAAAAATAGAAAAACTTATTCTCAAACTCAAAAGAGCAGTGAAAGAAATAAAAGAAATAAGTTATTCTTTGAAATAAGAACCTCCAAACTTTTCTAAAATTCCCCGAAGCTCCTCGGGAGAGTAAAAAGTTATCGTGATTTTTCCGGTTTCGCCGCTTCGTTCCACTTTTACCGGCGCTCCGAGAATTTCGCACAGCCGCTCTTGAACCGCTATTAATTCCACGTCAACCTCGGCGGCATTCTGTCCTTTGTTTTCTGTCCTTCGTTCTTTGCCAACACGCGTCCTCGCTCTCAGCTCGCGAGTCGTCAAATTATTAAAAATAATTTCGTTAAAAAGCTTGATTTGCTCGCCAATGTCCGTAACCGACAAAAGAAAACGCGCGTGGCTCTCGTTTAATTTGCTAGCGGCCAAAGCGTCCTGTATTTCGCTCGGCAAACCCAAAAGGCGGACTGCGTTCGCGACCGATTCGCGGCTCTTGCCTATTCTTGTTCCTATTTCACGCTGGGTCATTCCGAATTCGTCCTGCAATTTGGCGTAAGCACGGGCGGTTTCAACCGGATTCAAGTCCTGCCTCTGAAGATTTTCAATAATTGCCAGCTCAAGACGCTCGCGGTCGTGCTCAACAGCTCTCACAACAACCGGCACTCTCTCAAATCCCGCCATTTTGGCCGCGAGCAAACGCCGCTCTCCGGCGATAAGCTGATATTCAACGTTCGCGCCGCTCTCGGTTTCAATTTCTATCTTTGAAACAACAAGCGGCTGAATGATGCCCACCTCGCGTATGGAAGATGCCAATTCGCGTAAATTATCGTCATTGAAATATTTTCTAGGCTGATGAGGATTGGATTTAATTTTTTCTACTTCAATCTGAAAAACCGCGTCGCTGAGAACATCTCTCCTTTGACGAGCGGGTGGGGGTTGAGAAAATGTCTCGGGGGCCAAACGAACATGGTTTCCGAGCGCCGAAGGCGTTTCACCTTCTTCGTTCTTATCCGGTATTAATGATTCTAATCCTCGTCCTAACATTGTAGTTAATTTAAATACGACCTTGGCTCTCCTGTTCTATAATCTCTCTCGCAAATCTCTCGTATGCTCTTGCCGCCGGAGAATACGGCGCGTACGTAAAAATGGTTTTTGAAAAACTCGGCGCTTCTGCAAGAGCTACGGCGCGCGGTATTTCGACTTCAAAAACTTTGTGTGGGAAATTCTTCCTTAGATTATTGGCGACTTCGCGCGATAAATGTTCGCGCTTATCATACATCGTAATTAAAACACCCGCAATCTTCAAATGATGCCGCAAATTTTTATTAATCATTTCAATTGTCTGAAGCAGTTGGCTTAATCCTTCAAGGCCGTAATATTCCGCTTGCGCCGGAATAATCACCTCATCCGCCGCGACCAAGCCGTTAATCGTGAGCAAGCTCAAACTCGGGGGCAGGTCAATCAAAATATAATCATATTTGTGCCGTATTTTGGTAATATATTTTCTCAAAAAATATTCGCGTTCCGGCTGATTTACGAATTCAATCAACGCCCCGGCCAAATGCTTTCCCGACGGCACGAAATGATAATTAAAAACGTCGGATTCCTGAATAAATTTTTCGGGCCTGTCCGCCACAGCCGTGGCGTCGGCAGACTCGGCCGCTTCCAGTACGGCATGGTAAACAATGGAATGAAAACGCTCTCCCGAAAGAGCGGAGGTGGCGTTTGCCTGCGGGTCAAAGTCCACAAGCAATACCTTTTTGCCCATAGCCGCGAGATAAACTCCGAGGTTTACCGCGGTGGTAGTTTTTCCAACCCCCCCTTTTTGGTTGCAGATAGCGATTGCGCGTGCCATTACAAGTTGATTTTACCGCAAATTTTCAGTAAAATCAATGAAATAAGCGGTCGGGTGGCGCCTGCCGGCGGGCAGGCAGGGAATGGCAGATTTTCCCCGCACTAATTTTGCCGCGGTGGCGGAATGGCAGACGCACAGGACTCAAAATCCTGCGAGGGCAACCTCATGAGAGTTCGACTCTCTCCCGCGGCACTTTTAACAATTTTTGGAAACTGCGTTAAAATTAAATCAGTGAACTCCATTTTTGATTTTTTTTCTTGGCTTGCGATGGCGATTTTGTTGATAACAGCCATACCCCAAATCGTTTTGAATTATAAAAGAGGGTCAACGGAGGGGGCGAGCTGGCTGACATTCGGCATGCTTTTTTTCGGCATGACTGTTTTAGCGATTCGCTCTTGGTTTGTGACCACCGACATAATCATCCTGCTTAACTACAACCTTGGCGCTGTAATCGTTTTAATCGCCAACATGCAATTTGTTTATTATCGTATCAAAAAATAATTATGCCGAAAATAACAATTTACACAACGCCAACTTGCGTTTACTGCAAAATGGCAAAAGCGTTTTTTAAAGAAAACAGCGTCGCTTATGACGAAAAAAATGTCGCCTCCGACGCCAAGGCCCGCGAAGAAATGATAGAAAAATCCGGCCAGCTCGGAGTGCCGGTCATAGATGTAGACGGAGAAATCATAGTCGGCTTTAACAAAGAAAAATTAAGCGAACTTATCAATCCCACTGGCTAATGAATGTTATACTTATTCTATGCCTATGCGCGACACAATCCTAAATTTTTGCGGACAATTTAAATACGAACCAGAAATTATAAATCCCGACAAGCTCGGACGTTTCAATAAATTTATTATCGCCGGAATGGGCGGTTCTAACCTTGTAGCCGACCTTTTGAAAATTCGCGCTCCGGAGATTGATATAATCGCCCACAGAAATTATGGTCTGCCCACCGTGCCTGATTTGAGCCAACGCCTTCTCATTGCCAATTCTTATTCCGGCAATACCGAGGAAACCATTGACTCTCTGAATCACGCGTTTAAAAAATCAGTTCCGGCGACAGTAGTCGCTACCGGAGGAAAATTGATTGAGCTCGCCAAAAAACACGGGCTTCCTTATATCCAAATGCCCGCAACCGGCATACAGCCGCGTTCCGCGCTCGGCTTCAATATCAAAGCCATAGCTAAACTGATAGGCAGAAATGACTTTATTGAAGAACTAAACGAAATTCACAAAATACTGCATCCCGAAGAATACGAAAAACAAGGCAAAACGCTCGCGAAAAAACTGAAAGGATATATACCGGTTATTTATTCTTCGGTAGAAAACTCCGGTATCGCTTACAACTGGAAAATAAAATTCAACGAAACCGGGAAAATCCCCGCCTTCTACAACGTTTTCTCGGAACTTAATCACAATGAGATGACCGGCTTCAACGTTCAAAAATCAACGGCCGGATTATCCAAAAATTTCCATTTTATATTCCTAAAAGACCCTGCTGACCATCCGAAGATTCAAAAAAGAATGGAAATAACCGCCAAGCTTTATACTGATCGGGAACTGCCGGTTGAAATTTTAGAACTGCGCGGCAAAGGCATTTTCCATAAAATTTTTTCTTCGCTGGTTTTAGCCGACTGGACTTCCTACTACACCGCGGAACAATACGGCGTTGAACCTGAACAAGTCCCGATTGTGGAAGAATTCAAAAAACTGATAGCTTAAAATCTACTTACATAATTGAACGATCGCAGAATATGTAAGTGAATTAGCGGTTTAGCATGCGTATCTAAAGCGAAACACGACTATCCCAAACGCCACCGCGACATTCAATGATTCTTTTTTGCCACGCATCGGAATTTCCAAAATCTTGTCCGCGCGGTTCAAAATTGATTTCGGTAATCCATGCACTTCGTTGCCTAATACTAAACAAAATTTGGAATCTTGAATCTGGAATCTGGAAATTTTATAATATGGAATTGAATTTTTGTCCTGTTCAACGGCAAAAATTTTGTAGTTGTCCTTTTTTAATTTCTCAATCAATTTCGCAATTCCTTGTGCTGAGCGCGCCGAAGCATCCCATTTCACAAATTTCTCCGCGCCGAGCGAAACTTTGGCCAGCTGCGGCCTGATTTTTCCGAACCGGTCCACAGGTGTTGGCGTAATGCCACAAAGATAAATTTTCTCAACACCCGTGGCGTCCGCGGTTCGGAAAATAGACCCGACGTTATGCAAACTGCGGACGTTGTGAAGAATAACTGTAAGTTTCATTGAATAAATTTTACGGACTCTCTAAAATAATTTCATTAGCCGTGTCGCGCACCATAAACTTTGCGTTAATAAGCGATGAATCGCTAAACAGTCCGCCTGCGGAATTGGTATCAGTGCCGAAAAATCTGACCTTACCAGAAGACTTAATGCTAAAAGTCCATCGATACGTTTTGCCGGCTTCAAGCAAGGGATTAAGCGCATTATCGTAACTAAATGTCAAACTGTCAGCGCATCCACTGCCGCGATAAGCGTAAACCTCGCTTTCGCCGTCCGCCGGATTGGTTAAATCGTTGTTCGCGATTAATTTCGGCGCAGAACCGTCAACCAGCTCATACAAACCAAGATAGCAAATATTGGAATTTCTGTTTCTGCTGTTCGTTTGAAAATCAGCGATGGAAACTTGAATTGAAGACAAATTGCCGCTCTTTTGTGGAACAAAATCCTGACTGGCGTTATCAAGTTGAGAACTCACGGAATATTGAATAAAATCCGACGGGAAAGACCAGGTTGAAGTGGCCGTGTCGGAAACATTGCCAAAATCATCAATAGCGCGCAACCCGATCAAATAGTCGTTGCCCTGCTCTACAATTTTTCCGCCCACTTCTGTCCACGCGTCATCCAAAAATTCAGACGATGCGGAATAGTTGGACTGATACCTGATCAACCAATCAAACGTATCCGAGTCGGTTGATTTGTTCCAATTAAAACTCAAATTCGCGGTTAAATCGCCGAACAGAAGCTCTGTAATTTCCGGCTTTGTAGGTTTTGCTTGCGGAGGAAGTTCTTCCTGAAAAAATATTTTTGTATTATCAACGGCGACCAACGAAAACGCTTGCCTGTTACTTGGACCTGAATCTGAAAAATCATAAAAAGACGCCGTCAAATAATCTGCCGGCGACAAACTTTCTCCTTCTGGCAAATTAACATTTAGTCGTATCACCGGTATTTGCAACTGCCAGGAACTCAAAGCGCTGTTCGTAACGCCGCCCCCATCGCCGCAACCAGAACCAGAATCCGGAAGAATAAGAATTGGGCCAGCCGAACTCGATCCGCTGCCACAACGCGGATAGCTTACGTTAAGTATTTTATTATCGCCTTCCGGAGGAAACCAGCCCTGCGGATTGTTTATAGATCCAATATTATATGCGTCTCTGTTTAGTGAAAAAATGGCTAACTTCCATTTATCCCTTAACTCTCCAAAAATATCCGGCACAAAAGGATAATCACTAAAACGCAATTCAATTAAATAATCAGTATCCGATTCGGTGCGCGTATCGGGAAAGAAATAAATCGCATCTAAAAAACTCGGCACATTTATTTGTGCCGAACCCGCTATTTTTTCCGTTCCTTCTTCATCCACGGCCCGTATTTCAAAATTATAATCCCGGCCAATTTCATAAACCGGATAAACATAGCTTATCTCCGTGGTGGTCGCGACTAAAACGGAGGGACTGTTGAAAGTGTAAACTGCGTAATAACTGGCGCCTTCGCCGCCAGACGCGTCCCAAGCAAGATTAATTGTCATTGTTTCCGGATTATAGCTCGCTTCCGTCTCGGGAACGCATGTCGCCTCCTGCGCTTTCGGACTGGGGCAATCGCGCAACTCAAAATCCGCGGAGTTATTATCGATATCTGCAAACAATCCCCCGTCCCATTTACGCTGAATGCTCTGCATGGCTCCAGGCTCTTGGGCTGGAATATTTTCAACAAAAACATTCAGGGCATTGCCCCACCCGACGCTGTCAATAATTTCGCCGGTGTCCGCCGGACCAAAACGCAAAGCAATGCCGTTATCTGACGCCATAGAACCACTCGTCGTAACATCTGGAGACACGGATATGTCAACGTATCCGCTATTTGCCCAGAGATAATAACCTCCGGCCGAAATAAGCGCGTCGTCGGTCCATGACTTAATTCCAGTATCCGAACTGCCGCTCTGAGTCCTCTTAACCAGCCTGTATCCTTTTAAATTCACCGCGGAACTATTTGGATTATGTAACTCAATAAAATCATTTGTGGTTTTACCCGGACCGCCGGTTATCTGAACTTCGCTTATTAGAATTTTCATGGCTTGTTGCTGTGTACTGGTTGCTTCATTTTGATTTTGTTCGTTATCTTGCTGCTGATTGGAATCGTTGTTTGTCGGTTGAGAAAGATTAGTTTGCGAACCGCTCCCGCCACCGCTCGGCGGCGTTACGTTGCCTACCGTAATCTGGTCTTTCATTTTTTCAAAAGTCGCGTCTCCGATGCCGCTCACCTTCTTGATGTCTTCAATATAGTAAAAAAGTCCATTGGCGTTCCTATAGTCAATAATGAGCTGGGCCTTGGCCTGTTTTATTCCTGTAATTTTTTGAAGCTCCTCCAAGCTCGCGGTGTTTATGTTGATTGGAAACACAACTTCTACTGCCGTCTCCGCCACAGTCGCCTCTTCTATAACATCATTTGTGATTTCCTTTACTATTTGCTGAGCCACTTTTTCCGCCGTCGCTTCAACATTCGCGGTTGTCTCGGTCTTCGTTTCTTCTATTGTCCTCTCCACCTTCGCCGCAAGCTCCTCTTCGCTGATTGTAATTTCTTTAATTGTAACTCCGTTTTCTTCGCCGCTGAACAAATTCTTAACGGCGTCTATCACGCGCGCAAGAAAAGATTTTCGTTTCTGCTCAGCGAAGCTCGGGTCATTTTTCGCTTTTTCAACTTCCTCAAAGAAAAGATTGATAACACCGGCACCGTGTTGGATGGACTTGGCAGAGAGGAGACGCCAATAGTCTTTTAAAACTTCGTCTCCTCCTTCTTTGGTGCCCTCTATCAAAATTTTTGAACTAACGATATGACTAAAAGCGCTGGGTTCTTGAAGGGCTAATTTATATTCTCCAAAATTTTTATCTATCCTGATAGCAAATTCATATTTGCCATCTAATACAAAGTATTCTGGGTCTGGTGATTTATATTTACCTAACCCTATGGTTCCCTTGCTATAAAAATTATTATTTGAGTAATTTGCAACATCATTAAAATAATTCTTAAGTTCTGAAAGAATAATTGGCTGTCTATTCTGCAAATTTTTTAATAAATCGGCATTGTAAACTTCCGGTTGCTTTGCGTAATTTTCATAAGGGCTGTAATCCTCTCCCCATCCCGGATGCGCGTCATTGCGGGTATGGTCCGGCACCGAAGCGTCTTCATTAAGATGCAGAATATGGCCCAAAAGAAACATCGCTTTTTCTTCGTCGCCGTTCACATAAAAATAAATAGCCCGCCTCCATGTGAAATCAGTTTCGGTCGTAAGCGCGCCCAAACTTTTCTGCTGTACAGCGTTAAGAATTGATGCGAAGGCCGTTGTTATTTTATATTTCGGCTCATTTTGTTTATCGGCGTCAACTGCCCATTCCTTTGACCGGTAGCCGTTGCCGTATATTGATTCCAGTCCGCGGTCATAAACCGGGTCGTAAAAATGGTTCATCCAGCGCGGCAAGTCGTCTTCGCGTCGCGCGCCATCCACCAGATAATTTTTCAATTCTTCCGGAATTATTTGGTTGGGAAAATTTTGATTGTAGAAATCAAAAATGTTCTCCGTCAAAGCCGCGTGCGTATCCACGCCATAAGCAAAAATATTCTGCGGTATTAAAAAAACTCCAACCAAAACAGCCGGAGCTAAAAATTTTACAAACTTTCTATTTTCCATACGCCTGAACGAGTGTTAAATCGCAATCCAATCGTTCCAATAACCTTACCGTTATCACCTAAAAGATCAAAGCCTGCAAGATTTTCATTCCATAGTGCCACTCCAGTAAATTGATTATTTTCTAACAAAGCAATGGTGCGATCAATGCCATATTCCTCGACAATTTTTTCTAAATTCTCCTCCCATTTCCTCCGCGTCAAATAATCAGGGTCTTCAGTATTTGTCTCAATATGAAAATATTTCGCGGCGAGTTCTATATCATCGGCGCGAAGGGCTTCAACGAACAAATCCAGCGTCTCCTGCGGCGTTTTGCCGCCCCAAGTATCCGCTTTCATCGCCTCTTCAAAATCCGTAACCAGCCCCTTGTAAAGACGCTCATAGTTTTCATTCGCCGCCCGCCTTTGTTTGGCTTCGGGGCTCAAATAACTGTTATATGTCCAATATCCGCCCCCCGCGAGCAAAATAATCGCCAAAAACGCGCCTGTGAATTTATATATTGGACTTAATTGAAATGGTTTTTGGTCCATATTGCTAAAAAATTGCTAAAAAGACGAAAAATATGAGCAAATTAACGATAATAACCTGTGGATAACTCGTTCAATAATTCCCCTAACACTACCCGACCGCTCGTAACTTCGTCAATCCCAAATAATGCCAACCTGTGGATAACTCACTTACATATTCTGCGATCGTTCAGTTATGTAAGTAGACAATTTAAACAAATAATTAATTAAACAACTAGCGACTCAACTAGCGACTGAACAATGTAGCAACGACTATCGTACGGCTGAAATCAGGACTGCTGAAAATCGAAGTTAATTGTTCCTTTTTTTTCTACGGCAAAAATATGCACGCACGGCAAAATTTTCATCGAGCGAAGATGCGTAAAAAGTTCCTCCGGCAATTTATTATCCCCTACCCATACGCTTTTTTGCAGCATTGAAAATTCCAGATTGTGAAGAGTTTGCCGCAACCAATTTCTTTTCCTTTTTTCTTTTTCTGGAATGTCAAACACAACTACTTTGAAATAATCTTTCTCAAGGTCACCGATGGGGCGTAGCGGTCTTAGGCCAATTAATTTTCGCAGTTTTTCTTTTCCTTTCGCGGTATTGCGCCAAACTATCCCAAATTTGCCATGCTCCTTTTTCTCAATTAATCCCTGACGATGAAGATGCGCTAACATTCTGTAAAATCTCTGTTCCAGCAAACGCTTTTCTTCATAAACTTTTATTTTCCGCTCCATCGCCAATCGTGATTTTGATTTCCAGCCTGGCCTATGAATTGCGTTCCACATGCCGCGATAGGTAAGACAATAACTGCCAAAAATCGCTTCTGTAGTGGCAATATCTATTTCTTCAATTATTTTTAACAATAGTCTAGTCAACATTAAAAGTAGCTTACTTACATATTCTGCGATCGTCAAGTTATGTAAGTAATTTAATGTTCGTGCTTTAACCGTATATTTTAGCGATGCTGGATAGCGATGCTGTGATATTGGGAGATTATATCGCGGAGACGATGCGGATCGGGGAAGTGCCGCATCACGAATTTTCTGTTGGCGCCGGCGCTTTGTATGGTAAGATTTCCGAAATTAAACATCGTCGCCAGTATTCCAAAAACCTCCACGCGCTGGTCTTGAATATTTCTTATCGCGATTTCGCTCAAATGGCGAGAAAAAAGCCCGGCCTGTTCAATATAAATAACGCGTTTGTCGGTTATCAAAATAGCGTCAAGATAATAATTGGTCCACATCACAAAAGCGATAATCCACAGCAAAAGAAGCCAAAGAGAGTAAGAAAAAACGAACAAAGCGCCGTAGCCGGTTATGTCCGCCCAAATTAAAAGAAAAAGAGGGGCAAAAGCGATAATAACAAGCGGAAAAATTTCCACCGCTAAAATAAACCAATGTTTGCGGGTTGTTAAAATAAGTTTTTCGTCCGGATGCAAGGTAATCATTGTATGCCAGAAAGAGAAGACGCCGCGACAACAAGCAGTGAAATAGAAACAAGCAAATAAATCACCTGCGCCTTCCAAACGCTAAAGCGGTTCAAGCCGTAAGTTTTCCAATGATAGCTAAAAACCATGCTGATGACCGCGTAAAAAACCGCCATCATCAAAAAAATGGCGAATGCCGCCGGTTTTATAAACTGAACAAGAAGCGAATTAATTTGGCTTAAATCTTCAATCATAATCTTACTTTTTTCTCTTGAGCAAATAGCCGTAAGCGGCCAAGGCGGCTTTTACCGCGTCTCCCGCAGAAATATTATTTTGTTTGTACGGATCATCGGTTATGTCACCTGCGGCAAAAATTCCAGAAACGGAAGCGGCGGCGTGCTTGGAATCAATTTTAACCTGTCCCCATTGATCCAGCTCAACAAAACCTTTGACCATTTCGGAATTTGGGACGGAGCCAACCTCAACAAAAACGCCTTCAACTTTCAATATATTCTCCTCGCCGCTTTTGACGTTTTGGTACTTTATGCCGTCAACCATTTTGTCTCCAAAAATTTCGTAGGGCTTGGCATTGAATATTACTTGTTTGAGTTTCGGGTTGTTTCTGATTTCTTCTTGAATAACGGGGTCCCCTTTCAAGGTTTCTCCGCGCGTTATAAGATAAATTTCCGAGGCGTAAGGAAATAAATCCTGCACTGCTTCAAGTCCGGCGTTGCCGCCGCCGATTACTGCCACTTTCTTGTCCGCGAAAATCGGGGCGTCGCAAGTTGAACAAAAAGAAACGCCCCTGCCATCAAATTTGTCTTCGCCCGGCACGCCGAGGCGGCGGCGACGCGCGCCTGCCGCAAGAATCAAGGTCTTGCTCTGATATTTGCCGCCTTTGTCGGTTTCAACTTCAAAATCATATTCGCGGTCGCCATCCGCGCATTTTATTTTTGAAACCCTAATCACAAGTTCCGGCATTTTAATGGCAACGTCGTCTGGAAAGGCACGGACATGCTCCTCAAATTTTTTCGCCAAATCAAAACCGGTGATACTTTTTTCCCCTATCCAGTTCTGAATGCCATCGGAAACAATGGACTGGCCGCCGAACGATTCGGTTATTAAAAGCGTTTTAAGTTTTTTTCTTGCGGCGTATACAGCGGCTGCAACACCGGCTGGACCGCCGCCAACTATAATCACATCGTACATAGGGCTATGCCTCTCTAATCTTCAACGCTTCTTCGTAAGCAACGCGGTCGAAGCCGACGTAAATTTCATCATTAACCGCGAGCACCGGCACCCCGAACTGATGCGACGCACTCGCCATTTCCGCGCGCGCCAAATGGTTGTCAGAAACATTGAGTTCTTCGTATTGAACGCCGTGCCGCGCCAAAAGATTCCGCGCTAAATCGCAATAGCGACAATTTTCCACAGTATAAAGTTTTACTCTCCGAAAATTTGCCATAGGACTATTGTCACGAGCAGAACGCCGACGATTGTATCGCTTATCAAAGCCAGATTAATCGCGTAGAAACCAAGAATCCACGGAGAAATAACAAGCCAGATTCCTAAAATCAATACGGACCAATTTAACGTCCTTTCCATTGTCCTAAATATATAAAAATTTAAACACAAAAACAATACCGCCCCTCATAGAGGAGCGGTATTGAATTCGTTAGTGGCGCCTAAACGATTGGCGACGTTCACGATGACAGTCGCGGCACAGAAGCTGATCAAGACGGTTCTGGTCTGGTTCAAACGGCAGCTCGGTTATAGCCGCACCGCATTTTGAACACTTCCAGTCGCCCTGAAACATCTGTCTCTGAGGGAAACCTCCCCCTCCATTGCCACGATCATTTCTCTGAAAATCCATTTGCTCTTATACTAATTGTTTTTCGCCCTTTATGTTATCGGCGAGGCAAATGGATAAGTTTTAGCTAATCGCACTTTCCTCGTTTAAACTGCTGATAATGTTACCTTGCCTCCAGCGCTTTGTCAATAGCGTCCTTAAATACCGAATACGGCTGTGCGCCAAGAATCATTACATCGTTAACATATACTGTCGGGGTTGAATTTGCGCCGATCGCCCGCGCCTCTTGAATGTCGCCTTCTACTTCAACTTTATATTTACGAGAATCAACACAAGTTTCAAACGCAGATAAATCTAATTCTAAACTGGAAGCAATATCCATAAAAAGCGCCTTATTGAGATTACCGTTATGTTCCCGTCCATCACGAATCTCCTCTTCAAATAAAGCATCGTGATAAATCCAATATTTGCCATGGTCCCTGGCGCATTCCGCGGCTTCAGCGGCGGCTACGGACTCCGGGCCCAAAAATGCGAGGTCCTTGTATACCATCTTTATTTTGCCGGTTTCTATGTAATCCTTTCTTAACAAGGGTTCGGTTTGGGAAAAAAATCTGCCGCAAAACGGACATTGATAATCCCCGAACTCCACAAGCGTAACCGGCGCATCGGGATCGCCAAGAATAACGTCGTCGCCAATTTCCGGCGCTGTTCCAACAGGAAGGACTCCTTCTCCCGGCGAGAGCGCAGCAGTTTCATTATCATTCCCGCTCAATCCCGCGGAATAAACAACCGCGCCGGCTATAATCACACCGGCGATCAAAACACTTATCGGCAAAAAATAATCTCCCTGCTTTTTTTCCATTTCGCCGTCCATTGGTTACAATATAGCATATACCAATCCGATGCTGTCAAGGATTAAAAACTTTCTGTTAACCAATCAGTCCATAAGACAAACGGTTGCCAAAAACGCTTTTTGGAATACCGTCGGACAATTCGGCGGCAGACTTCTTCGCGCGGGCATAATTATCTACGCGGCGCGAGAACTCGGAGCCGAAAGCTGGGGCGCTTTTTCATACGCGCTTTCACTCGCGGCCTTGTTAACCATATTTTCCGACCTCGGAATAACCGGGCTTTTAACCCGCGAAGGCAGTAAACATCCCGAACTGCGCGCCAAATATCTGGCGACTGCTTTTTTCACAAAACTCATGCTGATGGTAACGGGCGCCGCTGTTTTTTTAATTATTACGCGCAGTTTTATAGACAACATTGAAGTGCTTGCCCTCTTACCCGTGGTTGTCATCCTTACCGCGATTGATGGCTTGCACGACTTGAGCAACGGAATGGCCCGCGCCGTTCAAAGAATGGAGCTTGAAGCGTGGGCGAATATAATGACGAATTTAGGCATTCTGATTTTCGGATTCACGGCGCTGTTTTTGTACGGCAACAGCTTTGCCCTGGCAATCGGCTACACGGTCGGAAGCAGTATCGGTCTTGCGGCAATAATTATCACTTTACGAAAATATTTCGTCGGGCTTTTAAAAAATTTCTCATTTTCATTCATAAAACCGATGATTGCGAAGGCGTGGCCGTTCGGCCTGGCCGGTTTAATGGGAGCGATAATGATAAATACCGACATCGTTATGCTGAGTTTTTTCCGCTCCATTGAAGAAGTCGGTTTTTATTCCGCGGCGCAAAGAATAATTCTGCTTCTTTACATATTGCCGGGCTTACTGGTCGTTCCGTTATTTCCGGTTTTGAGCAAATTATTGTCCGAGCCGGAACGATTCCGCGCGATTGTAAGCAAGGGCCTGCGGGTTCTTTTGATTATGGCCCTGCCGCTGACCGCCGGCGGAATAATTCTCGGCGGAGGAATAATTGAACTTATTTACGGCAAAGAATATTTACAGGCAACTCTAAGTTTTCAAATTATGGCCATAACCGCGCTGACTACTTTTCCGGCGATACTGATAGGAAACGCGATTTACGCCACAGACCGGATGCGCGTTCTCATAACTTACGCCATAATCGGAATTTTCGGCAATGTTTTTCTAAACCTTTTGCTTATACCGCCGCTTGGAATGGTGGGCGTGGCGATAGCCACCGTCCTAGTCCAATTTATCGGCAACACTTACGCTTTCATAAAAATGCGCGAGTTTATTGACGTAAGCAAAATAATAAAATTCATCCAGCCCATTTTTGCGGTTGCGGCGATGATTGGCGTTATTCTTATCTTAAAATTTTTGCCCGTCATAATGCTTGTCGCTATCGGCGGCATAACTTATTTCGCGGTTTTATGGCTCGCAAAAGAACCGTCTCTGCTTGAAATAAAATCAATCTTCCGTTAAACTTCACGTCATGAAACCAAATGTCGCGATAATAGGCCTGGGCTACGTTGGAGTGCCGACAGCCATAGCAATGGCGAAAGCCGGAATGAACGTGACGGGAATAGACATTGACGCAAAGCGGGTCAGCCAGCTTAACGCCTGCAAAAGCTTCATAAACGAAATAAAAGACGACGAACTTAAAGCCGTTCGCGGAAATTTCCGCGCCACAACCGACTGGCAGGAGCTAAAAAAGTGCAGTGTCATTTTAATAGCGGTTCCAACGCCTCTTACAAAAAACAAAACTCCCGACACTTCGGCCATAGAATCCGCCGCCGAAAACATTTCCAAAAATTTCAAAAAAGGCTCGCTTGTAGTTCTGAAAAGCAGCACCTATCCGGGCACAACCGAAGAATTGTTGAAACCGATTCTGGAAAAAAGCGGGTTTCGCGCAGGCAAAGATTTTGATTTGGCGTTCGCACCTGAACGTATTGACCCAGGAAACAAAACCCACAAACTTGAGGACGTCCCAAAGGTTGTGGGCGGAATAAATAAAAAATCAACAAAAAGGGCGGCGGAATTTTTCGGATTGTTTCTGAATAAAATCCATACGGTCTCCTCGCCGCGCGCCGCGGAAATGAGCAAAATTTATGAAAACGTTTTCCGTCTGGTAAACGTCTCGCTCGTAAACGAACTTAAAATGCTCTCTGATAAAATGGGCATTGATTTCTGGGAGGTGATTGAAGCGGCTAAAACAAAACCATACGGATTTATGCCCTTTTATCCCGGCCCTGGAATAGGCGGACATTGCATACCGATAGACCCGTTTTATCTTTCGTGGAAAGCGCGCGAAATTAATTTCTTCACGCATTTTATTGACCTTGCGGCAAAAGTCAATGAATCAATGCCGCACACCATTGTTACGAAAATTATTTGGGCGCTGAACAAACGCAAAAAAACCGTAGCCGGCTCGAAAATTCTGGTGCTTGGAGTCGCTTATAAAAAAGACGTAGACGACCCGCGTGAATCGCCGGCGATAGAAATTATCTGGGATCTCCTAAAAAAAAGCGGCAAGGTGCTTTACAACGATCCGTTTATCTCCAAAATCAAAATCAACGGCAAAAAAATGCTGTCCAAACCGCTGAACAGGGCTCTTGTAAAAGGCGCGGATTGCGTGGTTATTCTAGCGGATCACAGCGTTTACGATTACAAAATGATTGCCCAGAACGCCAAACTGGTAATTGACACGCGAAACGCGATTAAAATAAAATCCCAGAAAATAATCAAATGACATTTTCCATAATCGGGACCGGGTTTATACTCCCCGCGCATATTGAAGCAATCCGTCACGTCGGCGGGAAAATTATTGATGTTGTAAACACTGCTCGTGGCGAAGATACTTGGCGCGATATGATTAAAACCACCAAAGCCGACTGTGTAGTTATACTGACGCCGAATGACCTTCATTTTCCGATGGCAATGGCCGCGGCCGAAGCGGGCAAAACAGTGCTCTGCGAAAAACCTCTTACTCTCAAATCAGAAGAGGCAAAAATTTTGGCGGAAAAATCAAAAAATATTTTTACCGTTCTTCAGCTACGTCATCATCCGCTTGTTAAAAAACTAAAGAGAGAAATTAAGCCGGGTGAAACCTATGAAATCTTGATGGACATATCGGTTTATAGAGACCCCGAATATTATCAAAGCTGGAAAGGCAAAACAGAACGCTCCGGCGGAGTTTTGATAAATCTGGGCATACATTATTTTGACCTGCTCTTGCATCTGTTCGGCGAACCGGAAAAAATCTCGCTCTCCGCCATTAACGAAAAAACCGGCGAAGGAACGCTTGAGGGCAAAAATTACCGTTGCTCTTTCAAAATCAGCACCGACGCGAAACGAGACGAACAGCGTCGCGTTTTCAAAATAAACGGCGTTTCGTACAATTTTTCATCCAAAGACAATCTTTCTTACGAAAATCTGCATAAATTTGTATATGAGGATTTGCTGAAAGGACAAGGAAATTCGCCGCAAGACACAGTGCCTTCGCTTTCGTTAATTGAAAACCTTTACGCCCGAAGATAAAACTGATATAATCACCGCAGTAATTAAATAAGCGAGGTAAAATTTATGGCAGGCAAAAATACCGTCATCTACCATCCCGAGCTTTCAAACATTTCTGATCAAGCCGTTATCGGCGATAATTGCAAAATCCATTCTCATGTATGGATAGGCGCTGGAGTAAAAATCGGCGACAACTGCAAAATCCAGGCGTTCGCCTTCATTCCCGACGGCGTAACCGTGGAAGATAACGCGTTCGTTGGTCCGCACGCCTGTTTTACCAACGATAAATATCCGCCATCCGGCGGGAAGGGGTGGCAGCCCACGCTCGTGAAACGAGGCGCGAAAATCGGAGCCGGAGCGATAATTCTTCCTGGGATTGTCATTGGAGAAAACGCCATAATCGGCGCCGGTGCTGTTGTGACAAAAGACGTTCTCGACAACACGACGGTTGTCGGCAATCCCGCGCGCCCTGTATAATAATGGGGCGCTTTTCTATCCTATGCCCTATGACAAAATTTTTTGATACAACCGCCCAATACAAATCAATAGAAAAAAGCATTGACTCAGCCGCTAAGAGAGTTTTCAAAAGCGGAATTTTTATCGGCGGCGAAGAAGTCAGAAAATTTGAAAATGAATTCGCGAAATTTTGCGATGTTAAATACGCAATATCGGTTAATTCCGGAACTGACGCGCTTTTCCTTTCGCTAAAAGCGTTGGGTATCGGAAAAGGCGACGAGGTTATCACGACGCCATTCACTTTTATCGCCACCGCGGGAACAATAGCCAATACGGGAGCTGGGCCGGTTTTCGCTGATATTGAAAGCGATACTTTCAATATCAATCCTGAGCTTGTCGAAGGATTGATTACTCCGCGCACCAAAGCAATTATGCCGGTTCATTTGTTCGGCCAAATGGCAGATATGACGGCAATTATGCGAATAGCAAAAAAATATAAACTCTTTGTGATAGAAGACGCGGCGCAAGCAGTAGGAGCTCGGATGGCCGGAAGTGTCGGAGATTTGGGTTGTTTTTCATTTTTTCCGGCGAAAAATATCGGCGCTTATGGCGACGGAGGTATGATAACTACAAACAACAAAAAACTTGCCGAGAAATTGCGTCTTCTAAAAAACCACGGCTCATCGCCGAAAGATAAATACCGAAATCTTATTGTCGGGACGAATTCGCGATTAGATTCCTTACAGGCGGCAATTTTGAGAGTAAAGCTGAAACATCTCCGAAAATGGAACAAAGCGCGCGCGGAAAAAGCAAAATATTATAACAATGCTTTGAAAAATATTGACGGCTTAATAACGCCCGCTATCACGCCAAATGGAAGTCATGTTTTTCATCAATATACCCTTCAACTTCCTTCGACTTCGCTCAGGACAAGTCGCTCAGGGCAAGCAAGAAACGCGTTGAAAAAACATTTGGAAAAACAAGGAATTCCTACGATGGTTTATTATCCTTTGCCGCTTCATCTCCAGCCGGCTCTGAAATACTTGGGGTACAAGAAGGGCGACTTTCCCGAAGCGGAAAGGGCGGCAAACGAAGTTTTGTCGTTGCCGATTTATCCGGAGATAACCGAAAAAGAACAGGGAAAAATCGTAGAAACAATAAAAAACTTTTACGCAAAATAATGAAAATTTGTTTTCTGGCTGGCGCGGATTCCGTGCACAGCTACAAATGGGTTAAATTTTTTGCCGAAAAAGGACACGAGATTCATTGGATTTCGTTTACGCCAAACACCCAAGGAGAAATTCCGGGCGTCCATTTTTATAAAATTGATAAGCCATTCCCGCTCGGTTTTTTCGCGCTGAACAAAATTGTCAGAAGCATAAAGCCGAATATTTTCCACGCGCATTATGCCGGAAAAAACGGCCTGCTCGCGGCTCTCGCCAATTTTCATCCTTTTATTCTTACGGCATGGGGCTCCGACGTTCTTTTGGCCGGAAAATCAAAGCTAAAAAAGCCATTCGTGAAATACGCGCTGAAAAAGGCCGACTTAATAACCTGCGATGCCGAACATATGAAGAAAGCGATTATTGAGCTCGGAGTTGAGCCGGAAAAGATTAAAATTATATATTTCGGCATAGACACCAAAAAATTTCAACCGGCTAAAAGCTATAAGCTAAAAGCTAAAAGCTATGAAGTTATTTCACTGCGAAGCTTAGAGCCGGTGTATGACGTTGAGACACTTGTCCGGGCCGCGCCTTTGGTATTACGACAAATTCCGGAGGCAAATTTTATAATCGCCGGCAGGGGTTCCGAGGAAGAAAAACTGAAGAAATTAGCAAGCGAGCTCGGCGTTTTACGAAATATGGAATTCATCGGGTTTGTTAAACAAAACGACCTGCCATGCCTTCTTCAATCAGCCGACATTTACGTTTCCACTTCTTTGTCCGACGCCGGAATAGCCGCCAGCACCGCGGAAGCAATGGCTTGCGGCCTGCCTGTTGTAATTACCAACACGGGCGAAAACGAACTCTGGGTAAAAAATGGCGCGGGCGGATTTATTGTTCCGGTCAAAACTCCGAAAATTCTTGCGGAAAAAATAATTGAACTCTTGAAAAACCCGCAAACCCGCCGACAGTTCGGCGAAACCAATAGAAAAACAATTGAAGAAAAAAACGATTACTATACAGAGATGGCTAAAGCAGAACGCTCATATTATGACCTCAAAACTCCTTTCTGAGCTTAATGCCGAACATTTTAAAAATGCGGTGATTATTCTTGATATTGACGGGGCTATCGTGCCAGATAAGACATCCGATATAAGCGCGGCAGCGGAACGTTTCGTAAAACTGCTCGCGGAAACAAATGAAGTCCATCTTGTTTCAAACGGAAAGAGGCACGAAAGAAACGCAAAACTCGCCCACCGGCTTGGCGTTTCGTATTTTGAAACGCCGCATAAAAAACCTACGAAACGCGCGGTACTTCATATACTTGAAAATCAAAGCGGCCGTCCTGTCATCGTTATCGGAGACAAATTTCTCACGGACGGCTTCTTGGCCATGCGCATAAAAGCGGAATTTGTAAAAGTGAAACGGCTCACATCGGGAAAGGAAGGCGCGTTTACTTTTTTTGTAAACTTTATTGATGACGCAATATACGCGATTTATCAAAAATTAGAAAAGGGCTTTAGCAAGTTTTAAGATTCCCTGTTTCCACGGCACGCGGTGAGAAACGCCGATTTTCCCTTCAAACTCCTTAAGGTGAGAAAGATACCACTCATAATTCCGCACAAGCGCCTGCTTATTTGAATATTTTGGCTTAAAACCGAGAACGCGCTCGGCTTTTTCAATAGAAACAAAAGAGTCCTTGGACGCCGTCTCATAAACCCATTTGTAGAGCGGAGAAAGATGGAGCAATTCCAAAAGACGAAGTGTCAAAATTACCGGACCGGCAGGCAGTGGAATTATTTTCTTGCCGAACCCAGCGCGGTCCAAAACCGCCTGATAATCTTCGCCCATGGTAGTAAATTCCTTTGCGCCGATATTAAACGTGTCATTCACCGCCGTTTTATCCAAAGTTACGGCCAGATAAATCGCCTCGCAAAGATCCTCAACATCCAAAAGCTGATAACGATTTTTGCCGTTCCCTATCATCGGAAAATTTTTGCCGTCCTTCGCCCAATCGTAGAAAAGCGCGAAAACGCCGAGACGCTCAGGGCCAACAAAAGATTTTGGACGAATTATGGGAACGCACATCCCCCTCCTGCGAAACTCCAGACAAATTTCCTCCGCGGCTATCTTGGCTTTTCCGTAAGGACCCACGCCTTCAAGCTTATCGTCTTCGCGAAGAGGATGGTGGTCAGGGATGCCGTAAACGGCAGTGGAAGATATGTGAACGACACGATCAACGTTGTGCCGGAAAGCGGCATCAAGGATATTTCTTGCGCCATCAATATCAATTGAGAGAATCTCTTTTTCCGCGTACAGCGGGAGCGCCGCCGCGGTATGTATTACGACGTCAGCGCCGGATACGGCGCGGTCCACAACGTCTTTGTCGCGAATATCTCCGGTTATTGCCTCAATCCGAGACGCTTCGGGATAATCAAATGGCGCCTTATCCAAAGACCGCACGGCGTAGCCCCTTTTCAAAAAATAACGCGCGAGGTTTATTCCAAGAAAACCGGCTCCGCCGGTAATTAGTACAAGTTTCATAAATTCTTAAACCACGTGATAAAAAATAATGTACATAAAAATCCCCCAACCGAAAAGGCTGGCGAGTATAAAGCGATCGGTAAATATCATCTTTTCGGGATACTCGGCATCGTTCCTCACATATACCACGAGCATATAACGCAGTACTCCGGCGAGCACGAAAAAAACAGAATAAACCGCGAGTGGCGAGTTCAAAACCAGAACGGTATAAATGCTGTAAGAGAAAATTATAAGCGTAGCCGACATGGCGAGAAATACGTCAAGCACAGCCGGAGTGTACGCCTCAAGCACTTTTCGTTTCGTCTCTTCCCGATATTCCGCCTTGCGCTTGCCGACCACGAGAAAAAGAGCGAGAAACGTTACGCAAAGCAGTAGCCAATTCGATACGAAAACAGACGCGGCAATGCCGCCCGCGATTACTCGCAAAAGATAAAAAAACGAGACGAGCAGAATATCAAGAACGGCAACGTACTTCAAAAAGAAGGAGTATAAAACGTTCAACAAAAAATACAGCGCGAGAACCGGAACAATCGCTGGGACAAGCGCGTAAGCGGCAACAAACGCAACTAAAAACAGAACACCGAAAAATAATTTCGCGTTCAAAACTGATATCCGGCCCGAAGCGATTGGCCTCGCTTTTTTGGCAGAATGATTGCGGTCATGCTCCAAGTCAGCGATGTCGTTCAAGACATACACGCTTGATGAAACGAGTGAAAAGACCACGAAAGCAGATGCCGCGAGAAGAAGGCTTGGGTAGTCGAAAATTGCTCCGGCAAAAAAAATCGGGGCGAAAACAAAAATATTTTTCACCCAGCCGAACGGGCGCATGAGAACAATATACTGAAGCATGTCGCGCATAGATACCATTATAATATCTGGATAAGCATAATAAAAGCGGCTATAATGCAATAATATGAACAAACATTGGCCATTTTTTGCGGCGATATTCGTTTTCGTCGCGGGCATGGCGCTGCTTATATTGATAAGCTTGCAAAAAACCGGCGGTGTTTTTGCTTACGCGCTGGACGATATCTACATCCACATGGCTATTTCAAAAAACCTCGCGTTAAATGGCGCGTGGGGCATCAACGCCGGTGAATTTTCTTCTTCCGCTTCCTCAATTCTTTACCCGCTTATAATAGCCGCCTCGTTTGTCGTGTTTGGAGTTAACGAAATAAGCCCGCTCGCCATAAACATTATCTTCGGATTACTTTCCATTCTCGCCGCCTATTTCATACTTAAAAAAACAGATATGCCGCCAGCGTGGACGTTCGCCGCTTTGCTTTTTTTTGTTTTCGCGACGCCGTTTTTTATCGTAGCGCTCACGGGGCTTGAACATATGATTCAAATCGCGGTTTTTCTTTTCTTTGTATATCTCGCGACGCGCGCCATCGCGTCGGAAAAACCGAGCGGCAAGGAAATCGCCGCGCTCGCGCTTCTCGCGGCCATACTCACGAGCGTCCGTTATGAAAGCATGTTTGTCTTGTTTGTCGTTTGCGGATTATTCATTCTCAAAAAGCAGTGGAATACGGCGTTTGTCTTGGGTGCGATTGGCATGCTCCCTATTGTTATTTTCGGCCTTTACGCCGTCGCGCAAGGGTCATATTTTTTTCCTAACCCAGTTTTGCTCAAAGCCAAGTTTGAACACTTCGCGATATGGGATCTGATGAAGCTTGGGTATTACGCACTAAGCAATATGGCAGAGTCGCACATTCTGCTTCTTCTCGCGGGCGCGCTTTCCGCATTCGCTATGCGCGTGAGAAATCATATAGCCTTTTGGAGTCAGCAACAACTTATGGTCGTTATATTCGCGGCGACTACGTTATTGCACCTCACTTTCGCCCAGACCGGCTGGTTTTACCGATATGAAGCATATCTTGTGGCACTCGGAATAATTATTGTTTCAACGGGTATTTATGAATATTTCCGGAACAAAGACATATTAGCCATGCTTAAACTTAAAACAAATCCGCTTTTTTTCGGAACGCTTGTGGCGATATTTTTTGCGCTTTCTTTGCCATATGTCTTCAGAGCCGGCTCAGCGGTAGCAACTCCACAGGCAATGAAAAATATTTACGAACAGCATTATCAATTGGGCCTTTTTATACAAAAATATTACGGCGGCGAAACCATAGTGGCGAACGATATCGGCTTCATAAGCTTTCTCCCTAACGCGTATATCATTGACTGGGTCGGATTGGGCAATGTAGATGTGACGCGCGCCAGAAGAAATGGGAATTTCACGAGGGAGTGGATGGAAGATTACGCGCGGTCGAAAAACGCGAAGCTCGCTGTAATGCATGATGTCTGGTTCGCGAATACCGGCGTGCCGCAAAGCTGGACCAAAATCGGCGAGTGGAAAGTCACTAGCGGCGCCCCGTTCATCGCAAGAAACGTGGCTTTCTATTCAACTGACCGGAACGAGATTGAGGGTCTCCGGCAATACTTCGCGGACTTTTCGGCGAACGAGCTTCCTAATTCGGTTGAAGCAACAAAATATTTTTGAATATTCCGAGCTTAAGCGCTGATTTTATCGGCATTACGACTATCCTATCGGCGCCCATCCATCCGGGATAGTAGTTAAAATTAACTTCATAAGGGCCGAACCAGCGTTCGGTGTAATTGAATCTGTTCGGAGTCCATTTGTTCCAGGTCTCGTCATTTTCGGGGTCAAGCTCAAAAGCCCTGAAAACCGCGAGGCCGTCCGGTGAAAACGATTCGCTTTTTACGTTTGGGGGCAATTCCCCGGAAAGAACCGACAATTCTTTCTGCACCGCCGAAGAAACGGCGAATTCAACGTCTGGACGGCCATTTATATATTGCAGAAGCTGGTCGGCATAATTCGCGGTATGTCTTTCCCTAATACTTTGGGCGGCGTTAAACAACCAAACTGCGTTGGCGACAAGCATAAAAACAATTAAACCGATGAACAAAAAATGGGACGCCAGTTTCTTATAAAAATACGAAACTCCGATTGCGGCAAACATCGCGAAAAACGGAAATACAGGAAGAAAGTTCCGCACATACATCGTATTTAGAGAAATGAGAAAAATTAGAAACGCCGCAAGCGGAACAAGAAAAATGTACGCGGTTTTCCGGTCTTCTTTAATCAAAACGTAAACTCCGACCAAAGAAGCGACGGCGAAAAACAAAGAAATAAGAAAGTAGGGAGAAAAAACGACAAAAACGAAGTACTGTGAAAGCAAAGAGGCGTGCTCAAAAGAAGTTACGGTGTATCCTACCCCATGCAGCGCATATGCTTTGAATTCATACAAAAGATTGCCAACGAATCTCACCGGGTCGAGAATCGTGCCCGGTGTGGAAACTAGATACGCGCCGGCGAAAACAGACGCGAGGATGCCCGCTTGTTTTAAAAAGTCGGTCAGCCGCCATCCGCTCTCCTTGACATAAAAATAAAGAGCTAATGCAACAGGCAGAATAAACACTCCGCCGTTGTACAGCGTCCCAGTAGTGAGCCCGGCCGCGCCGGCCGCAAAATAAAGCCACAAGAACTTTTTTTTCTGCTCGGCGTGCCGTGTCGCGAATACGACGCCCATCATCGTAAGAACCGCGAACTGGGTCATAACTAGATGCGGGATAATCCAGCGCATATGATAACCCATCTCCCAGGAAAGGCCGGTAAGCGCCGCGGCAAGAAGCGCCTCAAAATGGTTATTTCTTAACCGCAGAACAAGAAAATAAATCCACAAAACCGACAACGCGGACACCGCGATAAAAATCCCTCTCGTCCGGAGCTTAAAGGCCTCGCTCTCGGAAGCGGCGACAAGCCAATCTTTAAAATCGTGCGCGATTGACTCTCGCAGGTCGCCGTAATCCACCGTCTTCAAAAACGCGAACGCGTCCGGCACAAGTCCGGTCAAAGAAAGATGATACCAAACCGACGGATAATAATAGTAACCGGGCAATATTCTGCCGTTCTCAATGGATTTGGTTATAAGAGGAACGGTAAAGGCGGTCTCGTCCCAGTGCCTGCCGACATCTACGCCATAGACACCGACAAAAAATACCCATAAAACCAAAAGGGTTATCAACGCGGAAAATATGCGTTTGTCCATCTTAATTAAGCAGAAATTACTTTAAACTCCGGAAGAGGAACA
>MGIR01000006.1 GCA_001793855.1 Candidatus Wolfebacteria bacterium RIFCSPLOWO2_01_FULL_45_19
TATCTGCGTCTCATTATGGCCGAACTTCTTGGCTATCCAGAACGCGGAGATTGGCGCAACATGGAACCAGAGCTAGACAAACAACTGAGACAAGAAACCGTTGACCGTCTCAAGCCATTTTTCGCATGAGGCCCTTATGGGCTTCTTTTTTTGTGAATCGAGTTATGATTAACTCGATTAAAATTGAAATTGTCAGCGGTGCGACTTCGCCGCATTTTCTGAATTTCGCGGGCCTTCGCCTCGCCATACCTGCCTGCCGGTAAGCGGGGCTATTTGCGGCGGCGGGCGTGAAACGTTTGATGGATTTCGCGGAGATTTTTGTTGGTTAAATGAGTATAAATTTGCGTGGTTGATACGTTGCTGTGTCCAAGCAGTTCCTGCACCGAACGCAAATCCGCGCCGTTCATCAGCAAATCAGTCGCGAAAAGATGCCGAAGCATATGCGGCGTTACGCGATTTTGAACTCCGGATTTTCTGGCGTGGTAGTCAATTAATCTTTGCACCGCCCTTTGGGTGATTGGTCCAATTATGTTTCCGCTTTTGGTTAAGCTGACAAAAAGTTTTTCTTCGGCGTCCGTGCGTTTTTCCAAATATATTTTTATGGCTTTTTTGGCGGAGTCGGACAGAAACACAACGCGTAGTTTGTCGCCTTTGCCGCGGACGGTTAGCTCGCCGCGTTTAAAATCTGCGTAGCGACTCAACGAGCACAGCTCCGAAAGGCGAAGTCCGGTTGAGAATAGAAGTTCAAGAATTGCTTTGTCGCGGAGAGCGCGTATGTCGTTCTTTTTCGGCGAGGCGAGAATTCGTTCCAAGTCGCCGTATTCAATAATTTCTATTTGCCGCGACGGCATTTTGGGCAATTCTATTTTATCCGGTGAGATTACTGGCTCATCCCGCTTAACGAGATATTTCAGAAAATTGCGAAGAGCGATTACATAATACGCCTGCGTGTTTTTTTTGAGCGCTTTGCCATTTTTGTTCTGCAATCGCGCAAGGCGCAAACGGAACGCTCTTATTTTTTCTTCGGTAATGTCGGCTGTTTTTTTGGCTTTTGAAAAATTAATGAACGCATCAAGATAACGTTTATAATTCTCCGTCGTCCGCACCGAGCGATTTTTTTCTATTTCCAGATAATCAAGATAATTTTTTAAAGCGGCGCGAATGTCCATAATAATATTGTGCGACATTTTTAAAAAGCTTGCAAAGCATTATTTTCCGTGTTAATTTGATTGCATCTTTTAAAGTTGAATAAGGAGAAGCCATGAATCAGGAGAGGTTATGCGAGTTGGCTAAAAAATATTCCGTAACGTCCACTCAAGATTTTTCGTTTGAAATTGCCGGAGCTAATGGCCCGTTTGTTCGGGATAGCAGCGGCAAGCGGTATTACGATTTTCACTCAATGGTCGGCACGGCGAACTTCGGCCACAATCATCCGCAGATTAGAAAAGCCGTCAGATGTTTTGTCCGTGAATATGGAGTTTTTCATATTGCCGGCAATGATTATCCGCACAAATGGATGGTAGAATTGATGCAAAAACTGCGCTATGTCACGCCCATCAATTTTGGTAAAAAGGTTTTTCTGTCAAATTCAGGAACGGAAGCGGTTGAAGCCGCGCTGAAAGTTGTAATGGACTATCATTTTCGCAATGACCCGAAGCGGACGATCGTCCTTGTTTTCAGGGGCGCTTTCCACGGCAGGACTCTCGGGGCTTTGGCTTTGAATGCCAGCAAAGAAGTGCATCGCAGAGGCTTCTTCCAATCCGGTCCTCCGCTTAAAATCATTCACCTTTCTTTCCCGGATATTAATACTGACGCAGATCCGCTTGCCGAGTTGAAAGATGTGCCGTTAGAGAAGGTGGCCGCGATTGTTTTTGAAATTGTGCAGGGTGAGGGTGGAATTAACACTGCCGACCCGGAAAGAATGGCCGCTCTTTTGAATTTTTTGCGTAGTGTTGGCGTACTGATAGTTCCGGACGAAATTCAGACCGGAATGTACCGCACCGGCACGCTTTTCGCTTGCGAACAGTACGGCATAGAGCCGGATATTATTTGTCTCGGTAAATCGCTTGGCGGCGGTCTGCCTATCGGTGCCACGGTTATTGAAGAAGGTCTTGATTTTCAAGAACGCGGCAGGCATTCCAATACTTTCGGCGGTAATCCGCTGATTTGTGTAGCGGCTTCGCAGGCGATAGAAGTCGCTCTTAATTTGAATAAGACGAAGCTTGAAAGAAATATTCGTGTTCTCAGCGAATTCGCGCCTGAAGGTCTGGGAATGATGCGGCGTAAAAGATTTGAAAGCGTTGAAGCGCGAAACGCTTATATGGCAAAAGCGCTGGAAAAAGGAGTTTTACTTATTGGCTCGGGAGAGAAAAATGTCCGATTTATGCCGCCGGTCAATATTGAAAATTCGCTGCTTAGCGAAGCGATAGACATTCTTAGAACCTGTGATTGATAAAATAAAAAAGCCCCGAGATTATTCAATCGGGGCTTTGTTGTTTTTCTTGTTTTATTACCTCAGACCAGCTAAATGGAATGATTTCCTGATAATATCCTTGCTTTTTGTCCAGCGCAAGAATTTCGCGCGCGACTTTTTGGCAGGTGGTTAAAGAGGGAATTCTTTTATTGTAGAGCGTTTTCAGCATTCGCAGAGCTTTTCGGCGAATTGTTTCTTTGCCGACTCGTTTGTATCCGCCTATGACGCAATACGGCTCGGCAGGATGATAATCGCCGTCATATTTCACGCGGAACATTTTTATTTCTTCGAGCAAGCCAATGACAATGAGCTCCACTCTGTACGGGCTGATTGAAGAATCCGAGCGGTATTCGTCGTTCATAAATTTGGCGAAGCGTATTATGATTTCTTCGGTTGAATTCGTGTGCAGTCCGTCGTTGTATATTTGATTTCTGACAATTTCGTTCAATTCGCTCCGAACTATTTGAAATTCGGCATAATTGCCGACTCCACCGACAATGAGTCCGTACGACTCGTTTTCCGAACATTCTTCTTCGTTCGCGAGCTCGTCGTTTATGGTTACGGAAATCGGGAAAAATTTCGCGATGTAGCTCTGGGTTTTCGTGGTGAGAAGCATGCCGCCGCCCTTTTTATTTTTGAAAATAAGAGCTATCGCTGGAAAATCGTCGGTGATTTCAGCTATGGCAAGGCGTTCCTTATCGCTTGCCGCCACAGCGCTAGATTTCATTTGCGCCTCCTTCCGAATTTAAGTTCGCCAAAAAGTTTTTCAACCTCGTCTTCTGACAGCGAGTGACAATCTTTGTCGGTGAATATTACGATGTTCGGCGGAGAAAGTTCCGGAGGAGAAACGTGCACCTCTCCAGCCGCGGCCTTAAGCGCTTTTAGCGTAACGCGGAGCGCCTGTTTCTCGTCGGTTTCCTGAATCGTTCGTTGTTCAGTCAAGAACCAATCCTTAAGAACGCCGAGCGCTTCAGGTGAGCCAGAACCTATCGCTCCAAAGCTTTTATGCGGAAATTTATCCCCAAGGTACCAATCAATTTCTATGATTGCCGTCCGTTTTTTTATTTCGTCAAATCCGACCATCAGAAAATAGGAATAAAAATCATCCGGTAGAATTGACGAAACAATGCTTACAATGTTGCTAAACAGGCGAACTTGGTTCGCGAGCGGTATTTCTTCTTGCGCTTTGGCACGTAAGGCGTCAAGTTCAAGTTTGTAAATTTCCATGATCCAATTAATTGCCGCGCATGTTCCGGAATGTCCAACCGCCGAAAACGGGCTGAGTTTTGTAATTTTATTTGACGTGTCGCTGTAAACGTGATCGCCAGTCGTGGTTCTGCGGTCCGCGGCCAAGATGACTCCGTCGCGGTACTTTAGGGCCAATATAACCGTATTGCTCCGTCTGGCGTTTTTGTGCGTTTGCGGCCGAAGCACCTTGCCAAGCCGCGTCTCTATTCGTTCCCGAAATTCTTCGGAGGCAAATTTCTTCATGGCGTTTCCTCTGGGTTGTCAACAATACTGCTGATATCTTTGCTCAGCTTGATATTTTTGTCAATGTATTGTATTTTTTCGGTATAATGCGCAATTTTCCGAGGATTTTTTCTTTGCATCAGGAAACAAATAAGCCGATGAATATTCCGCTTGACGACAAAGATTGGCCGCAGGCGTGGAAAGGTGTTGAGTTTAAGGAGTATCCGCGGTTTCCCGACTTTCCTTTGCCCGAGCCGCTGCCGTTGAGCGTTTCATTCGGAGAGGTTTTGAAAAATAGGCGTTCAAGAAGAAATTTTGACGTAAAAAAAACTTTAACTTTGCGCGAACTTTCTTCTTTATTTTTTTGGGGCGCCGGAATAAGCGGGAGCAAGGAAAAACCTGAAACGTCGCGCAGATTTCATCCTTCCGGAGGAGGACGATATCCTCTTGAGCTATATTTTTATTTTCGCGGCAACGATGAAATTCCGGAGGGAATTTACCACTACAACATCAAGCGGCATTCTCTGGAAAAGCTTCCGGTTGAAAATCCGCGAGAGAAGATTTTATCTTTGCCGACGTATAAATTTGCCTATGACGCGCCGTTGTTTGTTTTTATGACCGCGGTTTGGGACAGAATGATGAATAAATACAAAGAGCGTGGATATCGTTTTGTTTGCATTGAAGCCGGAATCGTTTTGCACAATTTCTATCTAGTCGCCGAGACATTGCGTCTTGGCTGTTGCGGACTCGGAAGTATTATTGATTCGCAGATAGACGAGATACTCGAACTTGACCAAACAGAAAATTTTATCGGGTCGTTTGCAATAGGACAGATTCGCGAAGCATAAAATATGAGAGACGAAGAACAAAAATTTGCGGAGTTGGAGGCGTCGGTGCCGATTGAGGATTTGGAGAAATATCCGGCTTTGATGTCCGATTCGTCGTCGGCGATTAGAAATATGTCTGCAAGGTTTTTAAAAACCTTTGGCGATATTATAGGTATTGATTTGAGAGCGCGTGTTCCTAGCATGCTTTTGAACAACTCTCCGGAGCTACTTGAAGAATTTCTGATGCTGGAACGCATTAAACGGGCAGGTATAATTGAGCATTGCAGCGAGAGAACTATATATCCGGACGAACCGAAAATGTTTTCCTATGTGGCAAAATTGACCACAAAAAGAGAACCCAACACTTTCGCCGGAGGTTATTCTTATTCTTCCAGGAAAGACGCGTTTCGCGCGGCTCTCGGCGAAGGCGTTGAGCGCTGGTGTTTGAACGTTTTTTTGCCGAAAGAATTTATTGACGCGCCGTATAAAAAAATAAAAGACAAAGCAATCAACACAATGAACATCGCCGGACTTTCTGCGGAGCGAAGAAGCGCCGGACATCCGCGTTTTAATCTCAAATACGATGAGGATTCCGTTCTTCGCTGGATAAAAGGATATTCTCTTACCCGCGAAAAAGAAGTATTTTTGCCCTTGCAGTTGGTTACTTTCGCTTATAATAATGCTCAACGGGAAAGAAACGAGCCGATGATTATTTTTCCGATCAGCAATGGTGCCGCAGCGCATTCTACGCTTGATGACGCGGTTTTGAACGGGCTTATGGAAGCGATCGAGCGCGATGCTTTTATGATAAGCTGGGTAAACCGGCTTTCGCCGCCGATTTTGGACTCGTCAAGCGTCACGGATGAGCGCTTACAAAAAGTTTTCAGCGATTTGCGTAGATATGATTTGGATTTCTCTCTTTTGCTTTCACCGTCGGACATTCCGGTTCACAACGTTATTTGTGTAATCAAGGACAAAAGCAAAACCGGTCCCGCGGTTGCTGTCGGAGCGGATAGCGAGTTTGATTTTGCGACTGCGGTATTGGCAGCCGTCAAAGAAGCGCTTGCGGTGCGGAGGGGCGTGCGTTTTGACATACAAAGATACGCTAAAGAAGGCAGGGAATTGCCCAAAGACGCGTCAACGCTTGACCGCGAAGGTCGGCTGTTGTGGTGGTCGACTCCGGATAAATTAAACGATATTGCCTTTTTCGCGGATCACGGCAGAAAAATAAAAGAACAAGACCTGCCGCGCTATCCGGAATTCAAAACCGCGAAAGAAAAATTGAACTATCTCGTGAAAAATTTAAAAGAGAAAGACATCGAAGTTTCTTACGCGGAAATTCTTGAAAAAGACCTTGCCGAAAAATTGAATATGCGCGCGGTTTTTGTGGTCGCGCCCGGGCTTCAGCCGCTGCATCTAAACGAATCCATGCCTTATTTTTGGGGCGATAGAATGTCAATAGTTCCGCAATTATGCGGTTATAAATCCGCGGATAAACCAAACACAGTACCGCATCCGTTTCCATGAAATAGGCATATTTATATGAATTACGAAAAGGAGACCATCATCTCAAAAGAATATTTAAAACGCGGCAAACGCGCCGTAACTGCAATGATTGCGGCGTTTCTTATGGGAACGGCACATGCGGTTGGCGCGGCAGAAAGCAGTGAAACCGTGATTGCGGCTCAAAAAGAAGAGACGGCGCTTATGAAAGAAAACGTTGACGCCGAAAAAATGATGGAGCGACTTAGAAATGCCGTGGAAATTGAAACGTACGAACGCTTTTTGCTTGTTGCCCATACTGCCTCTGGGAAAGTAGTGGTTCTTATAGAATTTGTTGGCAAAGATGATTTTTCCGCGAACGCATCCGAAGCGGAGCTTGTCAAGACGTACCGACGTTTCAGTATTCTTAATGAAAAAGATAAAATCATTGGGCTTGAGAGAATTCATACGCATCCAGAAGCCGCAATTGTAAAAGTAAAAGATACAAAAAAGGAAGGATTATTTATCGCTCCGCCATCGGCATTGGATATGGTTATGGCAATACGAAACTCGATTTTTACCGGTAGCGATAAAGATCTTTTATTCAACAAGGAGAAAGTCTATGATCCATCGGGCATTTGGGAAATTTCAATCGACGGAGATAATTCTTTGGTACAATTTGTAAACAAAAAATTTGAAGAACCGACAGAGGATGAGAAAAAATATTCTCTGCCGCCGGGAGAGGAAAGAATAATCGACCCCAGGGCGTTCGTAGAAAAGCTGCGACGCGAAGATTTACCCCAGCTTTATTACCTTTTCCAAGTTTCAAAAAATATTTTGTTATCAAATGACGTAGATTTGCAAAAAACACTAATTGAAGATTTAATTAAAAAAGGCAAGGAAATAGGCATTGTATTTTCATATACGCCATATGAAAAATAGACCAAAGAGTAGCTGTGCATAACCTTTTGCAATCATCAAAGAAAATGTTATTCTTTAGATATAGCCATGTTTAGAAAATTTTCTAGAATATTAAAGTTAGTAATACTCGCCATTTTTATTGTTTTTGCTTGGACAACTGCCAATGTTTTTAAATTGCTAAAATCAGATATGAACGTCGAACAAATAAAAGCCGATAATTTACTTAATATCGTAAGTGCCGATGTACCGCAGTCTTCTGATGATCCTGGCTGTGGTAGCGAAGATGGCGGTGGTGGCAGTGGCGGCAGCAGTGGCGGCTGCTGCACTTATTAACGCGATATAGTAATAGCATTTAATGAACGAACCGCAAACACAAATACGACAAGCAACAAAGAAAGTAGTTTTAATCGCACTTGTAGTTGCGCTGTTTTTTATTGGCAGTGGAATATATTATTACGTCCGTTACCAAAAAGAAACAATACAGCAGGAGGCATTTGTAGATTACCAAGGAGCCGTGCAAAGATATACAACACCTACTCAAGAGAATGTTGATTTCTATAAAGCGAGCAAAGATTTAGAAGAGTTATTGCAACAATATCCTGATACGTTTTCATCCAGAGATGAGGCGTTTGCTAAAGTGATGTTGGGGGATTCCTTAGGCGAAATTGATCGAGTAAGGGGAACAGAAATTCTAAAGGATGTTGTCCGCAATCCTAAGTATCCAGACGGCACGCGATCACTCGCCATTAACTATATTGTCAATGATTATGAGCTTGACTTTATTGATCGAAATTTTGTGAAAGAAACGCTTTTTGTCGGGGAGGAGTTCGCGCATTTACTTTCGGATTCAGGAGGCGATGAAGATATCGCTATTAGGAAGTTAAACGAGCGGTCTGTCGCTTTATCTCCCAATGCGATCGCGAACTACCGAATTGCCAAGTGGTATGCGGCGGAAATTTATCTGAATCCTGGCGTGCCAGAATCCAAGAGAAATGAATATTTTGAAAAAATGAATGAGCATGTTGCCGCCGGCGATCAACTGTTAGCGCAATACGAAAACACCATGACGCCGCAACGACGTGGGCTGGCGTACGAACTGAAAGCCAGAATAATCCATCTGTCCGGGGGCAATATTGGGGAAGCAGAGCTTTTATTTCAGAAAGCATTGAAGACATACAAAGAGCCGCCAATCACTATTTTTCAGCGCGTGTACGATATGAGAAGCAGTTTTTACTATGCCGCATTTCTTGCGAGAAACCCTATCCCCGATAGGGCGGAGGATTTGCGTAATCTATTGGAGGGCTACCAGTATTATCTTTCTACTTCTTGGGAACCAAGAAAGAGGAACGTGCGTATGGTAAGTTTTTTGATTGCCGCGAGAGACGCCGCGGACCAAAACTATCCTGATGCTGATTTCGACAAGAGAGATATTGAATTATTCAGGAAAATTTATCCGGACTTGGGAGCGGTTATTGATAAGTTAGATTTTCGTGAATATGTCAAGGGGCACCCATTAGAGCTG
>MGIR01000007.1:0-5972 GCA_001793855.1 Candidatus Wolfebacteria bacterium RIFCSPLOWO2_01_FULL_45_19
GCTCCAGCGGCTCGCGGCACCACTTGTCTCTCGGCGCAAAAACTCCGACACTGGGTCGGAGACCAAGCTTTTTGCGCCTCCGAGACATTCTTCAAAACACATCCCGCTTCTCTTTATACCAATCCGTATAACCATATCCGAGCCCTAAAAATATCCCTTGCGAAACCTATTAGCGAAGCGAGAGTTATAAATTCGTGAGCGAGGACTAAAAACGCGAGAATTTATCGCTGTTTGAATCCCGAACGAAGAGAGGTTGAGTTCGATAAATTCTGTCGCGTTTTTATGTCCGAGCGAACTGAATTTATCTTGAGCGAAGCGGGTTGAGCGAGGGATGTTTTTAGGGGCGGGATGCGAGTTTTGCATTCTGCGCTTTTTATGGTATTTTGAAAATTCTTGGAGGGGACGCATATCGGCTCGTGCAGAAGTTTGCTAAACTTCGACCTCGAAAGGGGTCAGGTGGGTTCGACTCCCACCCCCTCCGCCAATTTTCAAAATCCGAATTTTGAAAATTGGCGGTGCCTTTTGATTAAAATCCGAACTTTTTTTGACGAAAATCCGGATTGCGAATTTTGACGCTCCGCCCCGAACCAGAAAAACCCAGCTGAAGCTAAATTTTATGGTACGGGGCTAGTCCAGAACCGTGTTTCGCGAAGCGAAACTCTGATTCTGGGCGCCAACGAATTAAAGGAGAATACAATGGAAACCGACAAGGTCAGAGAAGCGCTTACCATATACCGAAAAAAATTTGAGGAATTGAACGTTCCAAAGCGGCGATTCCCTCGTAACGAATTGCCAAAATCAGACAACGATTTTTTGGCTCATTGCCACGGAATGTTAGACGAAATGGAAGTTTTCATTCAAGAAGGAAGAATGGAGAAGGTCTTCAGGTGGCTCGGTTTTATTCAGGGCTGCCTCTGGAGAATCGGTGTATACACCGTAGAAGAGATGAAAAACCACAACCGTCCGTAAGGACGGTTTTTTTATTTATAAACATTTGTGACGATCGTTGTAAATGTTTATAAATGAAAAAAAACGCCGTATGCGCATGCAACCGGCGGTTTTTGTTTTTTATAAATTCTTCAATCTTACGGCGCCGAGGAAAGGAACGGCGGCCATCAATTCTTCGGGTTCGACATTTACTCTTTCGGTTTGTTCCCGCGGCACTTTATAAAGAATTATGAATCCGGCGAGATTCGGAAAACAGATGTTGTAATAAATCTTGCCGTCTTTCTTGTCTTCATGCTCGTTCATCACTACGCCGACAAGATAATTCCACGGATAAGACGTGTATTCCGATTTCATTTTGACACAAAACAGCCCTTTCTTTTCGCTAAAAAGGGAAAAGAGTTTTGCCAATTTCAAACGACCAACAAGCCACGCGACTGCAAGCATTGCGGCGGATATCGCCACTGAACCCATCCATTTTCTTGCCAACGGCGACTCCGACAAAAAATTTTCTCCGAACAGAGAATTGGCGGATTTATACATCGTTTCCCACAATGAAACAAACGCTTCCCATCCCGCGCCCAACAAATTGAAAACGCTTAAAACGATGATTATTATAACGGCTCCTTTTAGTAGGGTACCGATGAAAGCGCGCGCAGAAGCCAGCATTTCGAACTCCTTAAGAAATTGTGAAAGATCTCATCAATTATACCCGTTTCTCTTGTATATCGTCAATTTCTTTTTCCACACCGCGTTCAAGATTTTTCAAATCGCGCAAAAGACGCGTTTCCCGTTCCACTTCTTCGGCAGAAAGGTTTTTACGCGATTCAAGCAGTTTCAGCTCGTCAAACAAATTCTGGCGCATCTCGGAAAATCCCTTGCGCACCGTTTCGTTCGCTTCGCTGATTTCTTTATCCAGCAGCATGGCTTTGAGGCGCGAGACCCTATTGGAAAAATATAAAATTAGCAGGACTCCCAAAATCAACAAGATAACGATAACGAGCGAAAACGCGGCAAATTTGATAGTGAGTCCGCCGATAGTTATACCGCCCACCACTACATTAAACACGCGCGGATTGGACCATTCGGAAACATTGTCCGCATTTTGCGGATCAATAATACGCGCTCTCACTTCCCAATCGCCGGCTATTGCCAATCTAACGTAGTCCGACTACATTAATTGCATGCGGCCAAAGATTATTGCCGGAAAAATTTATCATGTTTTAAATAGGGGCGTGGATAAAAGGCCTATTTTTCTTGAAGACAAGGATTACTTGAGATTTATTCACGACCTATACGAATTCAACGACCAAAACCCCATAAATAACGGTTTTTATCATTTTCAAACCCAATATAACGTAGTCGGACTACGTTATATTGGAGCTAACACTACTACTAATAGGAGGCCGCGGAAGTTTTTGGTTGAAATTTTGGCTTTCTGCTTAATGAAAAATCATTACCATTTAATGGTTATTCCGAAAACGGATCGTGCCCTCGCGTTGTTCATGAAAAGATTGAATCAGGGATACACCAGATATTTTAATGAAAAAAATGAAAGAAGCGGCGTCTTGTTTCAAGGAAAATATAAAGCGGTTGAAGTAAATCGGGAAGCGCATTTTATTCATCTGCCATATTACATCCATTGCAATCCCCTTGATTATTCCGCGCCAAACTGGCGAAAACGAGAAATCAAAGATTACAAAAAAGTATTCGCTAGTTTAACAAACTGGCGCTGGAGCAGTTTCCCTGATTATATCGGCCAAAAAAATTTTCCTTCAGTAACGCAAAGAGATTTTTTGCTTAAATTTTTTGATGGACCTGAGGAGTATAAAAAATCAATGATTGCCTGGCTTAAAGATATGGATTTTGACGCCATCGCCGATATCGCTTTAGAATAATAACGTAGTCGGACTACGTTAATTTGCAAAAGAGCGAGGATGAGTTATATACTAAATAGGTATGGATAAGGAAAATATCGCGTGGACGGCGCCGGAATACGATTACGAACACCGCGAGCCGGCATGGTATCTTGTAAGCATTCTGGTCGCGGCTGTTTTGCTTATTTTGGCGCTGTGGCAGAAAAATTTCCTGTTCGCGGCGTTTGTTCTGCTCGCGGAAATGGCGATTATTCTTGGCGCGAAACAGCTTCCACCCGTATGGGATTTTGAAATAAGCGGCGGCGGCGTGAAGATAGGCGAGAAAAAATTCTTCGGCTACGCGGACATAGAAGGATTCGACATTCATCCGGACACGGAAGATTACCACCATCTTGTGTTACGCGTGCGTTCGCGTTTCAGCCCGGACGTTAAAATAAGAATGCCTGTTTCCGAAAGCGAAAAAATTGAGACGCGCCTCGCGAAAACCCTTCAACGGCAATCATACGAACCGCACGTAATAGACGCAGTTGCTAAATTATTAAAATTTTAAATAAGCCCTCGTCGTTCAACGGATAGGACACGAGCTTGCGGAGCTCGTAATAGGGGTTCGATTCCTCTCGAGGGCACATGCGAACGCGGGTATGGTTTAATGGTAGAACAGCTGGTTGCCAATCAGCTGACGGCGGTTCGATTCCGCCTACCCGCACCAAGTAGAATTAAATCTTTTTCCTACGCATCAACATTGCATTTACCGCTACTATTACGGTACTGATTGACATAAATACCGCGCCGACTGCCGGCTGTAAAATAATTCCCTGAAACGCGAGCGCTCCGGCGGCAAGAGGAATTGCGACCACGTTGTAGCCGGTTGCCCACAAAAGATTCTGGAACATCTTTGAATAAGTCAGCCGCGAAAGTTTTATTATACGCGGAATGTCGCGCGGGTCGTTTTTGACAAGAATAATTCCGGCCGATTCAATCGCCACGTTAGTTCCCGCGCCTACCGCGATTCCGAGATCAGCTTGCATAAGAGCGGGAGCGTCGTTAACTCCGTCGCCGACAAACGCGACGCGCACTCCCCTGCGCTGAAGGATTTTTACTTTTTCCGATTTTTCATCCGGCATAACTCGCGCGAAATATTCGTTTATGCCCAATTCTCCCGCAACCCATTTCGCGACATCCTCAGAATCGCCGGTAACCATCGCCGTTTTTATGCCGAAACTTTTTAACGCCTTGATTGCCTCCATGGATTCTTCACGAATAACGTCCGACAAAGCAATCGCGCCAAGCCAAGTTTTATTTTTAATAACGTGATTGAGTGTCTTGCCTTGTTTCGACAATTTTTTCAATTGTATTAAAACTTCTTTTCCAAGTTCAATCTTATTTTCTTCAAGCAAGACCGGGCTGCCAACCAAAATTTCTTCGCCGCCAATTTTTCCCCGAACGCCTTTGCCGGGGATTCTGCGAAAATCGCTAACCGCGGTTAATTCAATATTCCGCTTCATTGCTTCTTTCACCATTGCCCTTGCCAACGGATGCTCGGAATGGCTGTTTACGGAAGCGGCCAACTGAAGTACCTCAAAACCGCCTATCATATCCACCACGCCGAATTCTCCCTTGGTCAACGTTCCTGTTTTGTCAAAAAGAACGACTTCTATATTGCGAGCGGCTTCAAGCGCGAGGCGCTGTTTCACCAAAAAACCGCTTGATGCCGCCATATTTGTTGAAATGGAAGCGACTAAAGGCACGGCAAGGCCAAGAGCGTGAGGACATGCGATAACCAAAACCGCGACCAGCCGCGCCACGGCGAACGCCGTATCGGCTCCGGCTAAAAGCCACGCGATCAAAGTAAATCCGCCGACTGTAACGGCTATCATAGTTAGAATTAATGCCGCCTTGTCGGATAAAACCTGCAAACGCGACTTGGATGCCTGCGCTTCGGCGACAAGCCGCATAACTCCGGCAAGAAAAGTGCTCTCGCCTATTTTCGTAACTTCAACTTTCAAACTGCCGTCGCCGTTTATCGTTCCGGCGATTACTTCGTCGCCTGGCTTTCTTGAAACCAGTTTTGATTCTCCGGTGACTATTGATTCATTAAGCTCCGACTGGCCTTCTGTTATTTTTCCGTCAGCCGGAACTTTCGCTCCCGGTTTCACCAAAACGATGTCGCTCGCTTTCAACTCTTCAAGCTTAATCATTCCTTTCCCAATTACTTCTGCCGTATCCGGCAGAAGTTTTGATAATTCTTTTAACGCTCCGCGCGCTCCCTGAACCGCCCGCATCTCAAGATAATGACCGAGTAGCATTACCGTAATTAAAGTCGCGAGCTCCCAGAAAAGCGGGTGCTCGCCGGCGAACACCGCATAAACGCTCCAAAGATACGCCGCGGAAGTGGCAAGTCCTATCAAGGTCATCATTCCCGGCAGACGCGCCCTTAATTCCCGCCAAGCACCGGTTAAAAAAATCCATCCACCGTAGAAAAAAACGATTGAACCAAGAACCAGCGAGATTCCATATTCCAGATTCAAGATTCCAAAATTTGCCGCCGTGACGCCCAAAAAAATCTCCGGAAGCTCGGAATAAGCGACTATCGGAATGGTCAAAGCAAAAACAACCCAAAACTTTCTGAGAAGAGATTCGGTTTTGTGACCGGCATGCCCCGATTTCGCTTGCGAAATCGGGGATCCTCGACCGCTACGCGGTCGGGACTTGTCAAGAACAAGACGCATCCCGCATTCCGAACACATTCCCGGCTCGTCCTGCCGGATTTCCGGATGCATCGGACAAATATATTGCATGCTTTTCTACTTTAAAAATCCGTACCTCTGCACTACTTTTAAATTTGACCACCAATTGCCCAGTCCTATATATCTTCCTGAATCTGAAAGCGCAAGAAAGAGAAAAAGAACCAAGTTTATAAGATGCTCGTCCAAAAACGGATTGTGCTCCGGCGGCAAAAAGCCGGCCAAATACATCAGGAACATCATCAACGCGCCGGCGTATCCCGCTATTCTGACACCAATTCCCAAAATCATCGCAACACCGATAAGCAAAAGCCCGAGCATAAAAATCCAATCCAACACCGGATTTCCCGCCATTGCCTTAAAAATTTCCGCGAATGGCCCTTTTGTGCCAAAAGTCAAAAACCCA
>MGIR01000007.1:5981-32063 GCA_001793855.1 Candidatus Wolfebacteria bacterium RIFCSPLOWO2_01_FULL_45_19
CTTCGCGCGCCGTAGCGAAACCCAATCCTAAAAGCTTGTCAAAAAAAGCCCAGAAAAAAATCCAGCCCAATCCTATTCTCAAAATACCCAGTAAATTTTGCGATTTGTTCATTAAATTTTTACTTTGTCCAATTAACCGCGACCTTTATAACTTAATCTTAATTATATCACTTAAACTCCGCAACCGCCTCCGCCGGAAGATTGTACCGGCTCTATTTCCTTTAAAATCCTCTGATAGCCCTGAGCGCTCGAATAATCGAATCCTAATACCTCGCGCGGATTTACTTTCTCAAAAGAAATGCCGCGTTTCTCAAAAAATTTCTCAATTGCAAGATATGTGTCCGGAAACCAATAAGAGTTTACTTTCAACGCGTAGTAATACATATCACCTTCGCCGACACCTTGCGAAGCCATAAGTTCCAAAAAGCCGAGCATAGCCATGCCATGATTGCAGTCGGGAAAATATGTTGAATTTCCGCAGCAAGGACGATAAATACCTTTGCTGACGCGCTCAACCAAATCCTGCTGTTCCTGCGTCAAAACCACGAACGAATAACTGGAGTAGTGGTCCATCGCGTCGCCTTTCGCAAGAATCCAGCCGGCCGTTGACGCGAAATTACCCGCGCCGCCATAACGAACGTCTGTCATCGGACCACTTTCCAAAATTTCATTTTTATTTCCAAGGCCGAAAGCCCAAAGAAGATTCAAAAGAATTCCGGAATTTTGCTCGGTGATTTTCAGATTTCCGCTGTTGTTTCCGTAAAGCAACTGTTCTGCTTCCTCGTTCAATTCGTTGCCGTAAAGGTTCTCAAATTTTTCGGCGTCAATCACGCCAGCCTCAATCATTTTCGCGCCCAAATCTCCCCAACTAACTGGCAAAACAACTTCTTCAACTTCTTCCGATTGTGATTGCCGCGGTATCTGAACCGGATCATCTCGCAACGCTGTATAGGCAAAGGTTCCCGCGACCATGATTACGGAAACGGCAATACTTGATGAGATAAAATAATCTTTTTTCATTTTAATTTGGGTCTACCAATCGCGACAGCAAGCGATAAGCCGCTCCGCGATTTTTTTAACGACTTTTGATTTGTTTTTTAGCGCGTATATCGCGCCAGTCACGAGCCATAAACCGGCAAGCAGAACCAGAACGCCAAAATCAGCCGCGCGCGCAAGAATAAACCAGACAAGCGCGGCTCCGCTGAGATAAAACGGCAAGCGGAATATATCAAATTCCGGCGGCAATTTTTTCTCAAGCAGATACATAATTCCAACAACGCTTCCGCCCATAAAAATGGCGAGCAGAACGGCGTCATTCCAAAAGCCGGCAATGTAGGCGGTCAAAAGCCCTAGCCACGCGGCAGACACGCTCGCGCAAAGAACACAAAACTTCAACCCCAACATTTCCTTTATCGCGAGCAGAATAAAGAACAAAAAAGATATCAAGACAAAAACCGAAAATAGCAAACTCATATAACAAATTCTACCAAAACGGCGACCGCGACCAAAAGCGCCAACGTCACAACCATACCCTGATAAGGAAACGCGATGTCTCCTCGCATTCGGTTTAGAAGCCGGCTTGCAAACGGAGCGGCCAAAACGACCGCCGCGCCGAGCAAACTGCCGAGCAAAAACGAATTCAGAGTGTAAACCAAACCGTATTCGCCAAACCATGGGATATACACGAAACTAATCGCCGGCATAAACGGTATTGTCGGGAGAATGGTGGTCAAAAAAATAAAAGCAGACGCCAAAACCAGCTGAAACGGAACATACTCTTTTTTAATCCGCTTGGCGAGCCACCAGCCGAGCAAAAGAGCCGCCGCGCCGATAAAAATGCCGACGGTTAAATCACCTACTCCGAGCCACGCGGCGATTCCTCCGGCCGCAACCGCTCCGGCTGTGCATAACGGACAGTGAGCATGGGCGATAAACGGAACAAACAGAAATACCAATGAACTAATTAAGACAGCCGTCATAATTCCATAAACACGCTTACAGACCCGTTTTTCTCCAGAGAGTATATTGTCCAATTTTCGCTCTTTTTTCCGCCCATGCCCGGAGAGCCCATAGGCATTTCCGGCAAAGCAATTCCTTTTATGTCCGGTTTTTCTTCAAGAAGTTTTTCGATTGCGACAACCGGCATATGCCCCTCAATAACATAGCCGCCAATAACGGAAGTGTGACAGCTGGACATTTCATACGGAATGCCATATTCATTTTTTATGGATTCGATGTTCTGGACCGATTTCGCGTCAACGGAAAACCCAACATTCCGAAGATACGAAAGATAATTCACGCAGCATCCGCAAGTCGTTGAATAATACACCGTAGCTGCCTCCGCCTCTTCCCCGATTAAACTCGCGGCTTTCCGACTGTCGCCGTCCGACTGAAAAAAAACATAAAGAGCTCCAACCGCCAAGATAACGCCGAATATAACGTATAATGTTGTATTTGAATTTTTCATAATGATTTAATGCTAAACAAAAACCCCATCAATAAGCAAGGGCAGGCACGCAAAACATAAACTCATCGCGACTATGCCGAGTTCACGTTTCGCGTCTTAAGAAAAATTCGGACTGTTTTCGTGAAACGAAAGCCAGCGAGATAATCTCAGTTTTTGCGATAAAAACGAATCAGATAAAGAAAAAAACTGACGGAGCGACAAAGAAGCGGCGCGAATATTCAAAATTTGATTTGCGCCGGCCGCCGAAACAAAAACCGCCAAAAGAAATGCGAGCAAAAACGCCGAGATTAAAATCGCGTTTGAAAAACTTTTAAGCGCCAAGAGGTGAAAAGCGATAAACGAAATAGCGTCAAGTTTTAAACAATTGGCGCCGAAAGCAAACGACGACGCTATACATCCGCCATGGCCGTCTCCGTGATTCATGGCGAAAGAGCCGAATATAGCTATTCCGGCAACCATTAAAATCAAAGACACCGCGAGCAATTTCATTGGCTTTATACTAACACAATTTATCACGGGATTTCAAAGCGGGCAAATCTTTTCTTCCCGGCCCGCAAAACGTCCCCATTTTTCACCGAAACAATCTCGATTGGGTCTTTAAGAACGCGCTCGTTTATTTTTGCTCCGCCCTGAAGAATCAGCCGCCTGGCTTCGCCTTTGCTGTCGGCGAAACCGGCTTCAAGAATAAGTCCAAGCGCGGTTATTCTCGGTGAAGAAATTTTGACAACCGGCATCTCGTTGGGCATTTCTTTTTTTGAAAAGACCCTTACGAATTCCGCTTCGGCTTTTCCGGCTTTTTTCTCCCCATGAATTGAGGCGGTTATCTCTTTAGCTAATTTTAATTTCGCGTCGCGCGCCTGAAGATTTTTTGGAAAATCAAGGTCGGTAAGAGCCGTATAATATTTGTCCATCAACGCGTCTGGTATGGACATTATTTTCCCAAACATATCTTCCGGCTTAACGCTTAAAGAAATATAATTGCCATAGCTTTTGCTCATTTTACGCGAACCATCCGTGCCTTCAATAAGCGCAAGGGTCATAATGTCTTGCTCCGGCATTCCGTAGGCGCGCTGAACTCGGCGACCCATCAGAAGATTGAATTTCTGATCCGTGCCTCCAATTTCAATGTCTGCCTTAACCGCCACAGAATCGTAACCCTGCAGAAGAGGGTACAGCTCCTCAAGAACAGTTATTGGACTTCCCTCTTTAACGCGCTTCTGAAAATCCTCGCGCTCCAAAACCTGCTGAACACTTATTTTTGAAGCAAGTTCGGGAATGATACTCGGTTTTTCAAGCCACTCGCTGTTATGCCGCACTTCGGTTTTTTTAACGTCAATGATTTTCCCGGCTTGTTCCAGATATTTTTTCATGTTCTTCTCAATCGCTTTTTTGGAAAGAGGTTTTCTTTCCTCCGAACGTCCGGAGGGGTCGCCTACTCGCGCGGTGAAATCCCCTATTATCAGAACAATTTTATGCCCCAACTCCTGAAACTGACGCAGTTTTCGCAAAACAACGGCGTGTCCTAAATGCAAATCCGACGCGGTTGGGTCAATGCCCAATTTAACGCGAAGTTTTTTGCCCGACTCTAAAACGAAGCGAATATGCTCCCCGTTAATCGCTTCGTCAACGGCGCGGTTGAGCAATTTATTTATATCGGTCACTTTTTAGTTTTTATGATCGTATCTATTAATCCGTAATCCCTTGCTTCCTGAGCCGAAAGATAAAAGTCACGGTCTGTGTCTTTTTCAATTTTTGAAAGCGATTGTCCGGTATGTTTCGCGAGAATTTGATTGAGCTTGTCTTTTATTTTGATGATGTGCTTAGCCGTAATTTCCACTTCAATCGCCTGCCCCTCCGCTCCGCCCATAACCTGGTGCAGAAGCACTTCGGAATTCGGCAAAGCCACTCGCTTGCCTTTGGCGCCCGCCGCCAAGAGCACAGCGCCCATTGAAGCGGCCATTCCGATGCAAACCGTGGAAACGTCGGCTTTAACGTATTGCATCGCGTCGTAAATCGCCATACCGGCGGTAACGGAACCGCCCGGCGTGTTGACGTATAATTTAATGTCCTTTTTCGGGTCTTCGTGCTCCAAAAAAAGAAGCTGGGCGATAACGGTATTTGCAACCGGGTCGCTAATCGGCCCCGCCAAAAAAACAATCCGCTCTTTCAAAAGCCGCGAAAAAATGTCATAGGCCCGCTCGCCGTATTGCGATTTTTCTATTACTGTAGGAATTAAATAACTCATTTACTTAGCTTTCAGTTTATAGCTTTTGGCTTTTGGCGTCAAGATTAAAACAAAAAAGGGACTTTATATGAATCCCATTTGTTTTCGAACTTTTTGGTTTTCGATTGAAAAATTGCCATTGCCCGCGCCTACCACGATTCTTTTTACGGATTTCAGTTTTTTCAGATTATAATCCTCGGCAATCGGTTCCATAATTTTTACGGTTATGAAATCGCGGAGTTTTCGTACGCCCTCTTCGGAGTTAATTTCTTTTAAAATCCATTGCACGGCTTCTTCCGACAATTCTATTTCAACGCCATGCTTCTTACCCCAATCCTGCACTAAGCGGAATTCTTTATTTATAATCTCGCGGTAGCACGCTTGGTTCAAAAAGTGAAAAGCCACAAAACGATGAATGCGGTTGCGAAACTCGGGAGGAAACAGTTTTTCGTACGCTTTCTTGGTAATTTGATATATTCTTTCGTTAATGCTCTCAACCTCATCGTCGGTAAGCCACTCTTTTTTTGCCGACGCGGTAAATCCGATTCCGCCGCCTTTTGCTTCGTTTATAATATCTTTTGAACCAAGATTTGAAGTGAATACAACGACTGTCCGTCTAAAATCAATTTTATCGCCATCGTTATTTACAAACTCCGCTTTATCAAGAATTTCAATCAATATGCCCATAAGCTCAGTGCCATTGTCACGCGAGTCAATAAATGCCTTTTCAATCTCGTCGAGGAGAAGAACGGTTATGCGGTTTGGGGGGAAATTTTTCAGAGATAAAATGGGTTCACGATGTCCCGAATGACCCTTGCTTCCGACATAACCGACCGGAGCTCCTATAAGATTAGAAACGCCGTGCGAAAGCGAGCCGGCAAACATACCGCAATTCACTTTTACAAGCGACGGAGCCGCGATTTCTTTTTCGGAAATATGCGGCCTAATTCTTTTTTCTTTTGCGCGAGCAACGGCTTCTTTTTCTTTTTTCCAAATAAAATCCGAAAGCGCCAAGCTAAGTTCAGTTTTTCCCACGGAGGTGGGACCTGCGCAAAAAAGCGTCAACAATGGCCGGTCGGCCGGCAAATAATTCGCTTTGGCAAGATTAAAAGCTCTAGCGACGGTACGAATTGGCCTGCCCTGTCCGATAACGCGCCCTGAAAGAAAATCACGCATAGACGACGTCGTATCTTCATACAAAACTACGTTAACAAGAGCGTCTATGGAAACTTCCTCAGCCTTTTCGTCAACGTGAGCATTCGCGTTCAGAACTGAACCGGTATTAAAAGCCGAGAGTAAACTAGTTACCAAGTGCAGACGGTAAAGGGGCCGGCTTTCCCGTAAAATCAAAATCGATGGCAAATAGACGCGGTCAACAAGATTAACAAAATTCATTATGGCGTCGGCCGCTCTGCCAAAAAGTTTCGGATCGTCCACAGTTAATTCTGTCGTCAACTTTTTTGCTTCGCGGACGAAAGCGTGGTCCAAAAATCTTTCTTCAGCAGACGGACCGCCAAGTCGCGAAAAGATGCTGTCCATATATGTGAAGAAGTTTTTCTTCAGCTCCAGCAGTAATTCGTTAACCTTGGGATTATCCAAGAATTCCGAATAAATCGGCAAATCCAAGACCGGCAGCCATGTCGCAAGTTTTTTTAAATTCACAACATCAAATCTGACGCGGGCTTTCCCACGAAAACTCATTGCATACGATTTTTCGTCTATCAATTTTACCGAGGCCACCGAACCCAACAAACCGACGTCAAAAAACCGCCCATTCGGTCTCTTCCAAGCAAAAATTACATATTCGTTTTCTCTAATAAGCTGCGCGTCGCTGTCTTCAATTCGAAAGCCTAAATTTATGTAACTGTCGGAAGGAAAAAGCACTAAACATTCAGCGGTGTCATCGTGGCTTTCCAAGGGTATAACGCAAATTGGAAGAACTTTCGGAATTTTCAAAAATTCGCTCGCGTCCATTGAAGCTCCTTTCCTTGTGCAATTATCAAATAACCTCTACAAAAGGATAAACGAACTTTCCCGTAAATTCAAGCCCTCAGGGTTTGTCTCCGTTTCTAACAAGCGGCACGAAGGCGAAGCCTGGATATTCATTCTCTTCCCAATCCTTCTTGTTCTTCTTTTCAAAAAGCCAGACTGAATCTCCGACCGGAGCGATAATTCTTCCACCGATTTTAAGCTGGTTCCGCCATGCCCGCGGAATCTCGCGTGAAGCCGCCGCTCCGGCAAGTATTTTATTAAATTCTTTTTCCGAAATATCTTGAGTCGCGTCGCCACAGATTATTTTGGCGCGCGTTTCATCAAAATACTTTGCCAAATTTTTTCTGCCGAACTCGCACAATTCGGAAATTCTTTCCGCGCCGAAAACATAACCGTTTTTACCGACAATATGCGCTAACAACGCGGTTGTCCATCCGCTCCCCGCTCCGACATCAAGAATTTTTTCTCCCGGCTGTGGCTGAAGCAATTCCAACATAAAAGCGACTGTGCGCGGCTGGGAAATCGTCTGACCGCGCCCAAGGGACAAAGGATAATCACCGTAAGCATCGTCCTTGTATTCTTCCGGCACAAAATCGACGCGGGAAATTTTTTCAAAAGCGTCAATTATTGAATGTGTTTTGAGATATCCACTTTTGATAAGCGATTGAATAAGTTTTTCTTTGTCATCCATAAAAATATTATAACACTGCAATAAAAAGGAGCTCATATGAGCTCCTTTTTGTTTACTTTTTTTCTAATTTTTTGGTTTCTTTTTTGGCAACTATTTCTTCCATGCCTTTCTTGAAATCCTCGATAAACGCCTCGTTGTCAAGACTTGAGTATTTCGACGGGTCTCCAAAAAAAGCAAATTCGTGCATTAGGATACTTTTTTTGTCTCCTCGTTGCTGGAGACCGAGTCTCAGATACCCAACACCGAAGTCAACGCGTTTGCCCTTCCGATCCTCAAATCCGGAACGAAGTTTAAGCGTACCGATCTGTTGGATAACGCGTTGACCCATTTCGGGGTCAAAGCGCGCCATAGCAAGCGCAGTATGAAAGTTTGCGTGAATATTGACATCCGCGCTCGTGGCTCCCAGAAGCGCCTGGCTTCGAAGGGTCTTCGTCTGCGCTCTTGCCATATGAAGATGATTGAGCGAAACCGTAACTCCTGCCGGATGCATCGCGGCATCAAGCGGAACCATTTTTACGGTATTATTTTCTATAAACTCTTCGAGAAGCATGGGAATAACACAGCCAGCATTCCTTAAAATATTGGTTATGCCGGTACGAAGCAACATCAAAAGTTCGTAGCGAAAAGTGGTGAGCGCGGCAACTGAAACCGCCTCTGTCCACTCGTCATGATTTCCGGGAATATACCAAAAATCAGAATATGCCGCCTTCACGAAATCAAGCACCGCAGTTTCATTCGTGAAAAGTTTCTGATCCGCGCCTGAAAGCGTTTCAACAAAACGCGTCTTAAACGCTTTAAGCATCGGGGTTGCCGTAAGCCAAGCCGCAAACCGTTCCTGGGCAACATAATCTGCGCCAAAAATTAACTCTTTATGACCGTGCTTGCTACCCTCAATAAAGTCTCCGGCGCCTACGAGGTGACGAACTTTGTATTCAAGCATAAATTGATGCAAATCGTTAAGCATAAACTCATGCGCCGTATGACAACAAAGCGCGTGTAGACATCCAAACGAAATGAATCGCTCATCAATGAATGATTGATTGGGCCACGGATACGGATACGTGAGATTCTGCTGAATCCATTGCCGCGAAATATAATAACGATGCGAAGAGCTATCGTATCTAAGCGGCGGGTGAAGACGCGTTTGTTTCACGATCTTATCAAGGTTTTTTTTGAGCTCATCTCTCGTCACACGAAGATTTTCATTCAAGAGACCAACAGTCCGCCAACTATGATACTTGAACTGTTCAAGTATCTGCTGCGCGGAAGCGCTGTATTTTGGAGAAATGTTAATCGATTCCCGCTCATGTACCACCAAATAGTTCAGGTTGTGACACCTGACAAAGAGATTTCCGTCTTTGGTGAGACGAAGCACCGTAATGCCGATCTGATTTTCCGACGCGCGATTCTCTTCAGTGCGACTCAAACCAGGAAGCGCTATGATGTGAAGCGAGCTCTCACCTCCCGCCGGCTTGTAAAAACTGACGTCATAACAACCGACGACAACCACAGGAGCATAGGGTTTGTTCGCGAGGTTTAAGTAGTCTTCAACTGCGCGATCAACCGCCGTCGAATCATATTTGGAACGAAATGTCTGCTTCGTCGGAACAAGACAAGCAATTTCTTTAAATTTTTCATTAGGCGGAGGCTTCAACGGCAAATGCTCACTCCATTTCGCCCAGTGACGGACATCGGGACGTAGAAGCGCAAGTTTTTCCGCGATTTCCGCTCCATACGCGCCGTCATAGGCTAGAGATGTCATAACGTAAAGTCGGATTTTCTTTTCCGTTCCTGTGGCTTTTACCACGGGAATCTGCTCGGCAAGTTCCGCCGCGACTTCTCCGAGTACGCGATTTTTCACTTCCTCGCGACTCGCTCGTTCGTCTTTGGGCTTGCCTTTTTCTTTCGCAATCTCTTCTTCGATCCGCTCTTTCAATCCAGCGTTGTGGACAAGGCCGCCCACAAGAACGTTAAAATGGGTTTGCTCTGCTTCAGCGAGTTTGAACCCTCGCTCCATAAGACGACGGCGATAACCGTGACCGCAATAGTCTATTCGCGAAAAAAAACCGGCACGAACTTCTTCGCACTGACGCTTTTGGCACACCACTTCACTCATCTTCTGATTCTCTTCCGGCTTTTTAACTTCCGGCTGCTGCGGCTTTTGTCGAACGTTCTTCAGCTTAACGTGTTTGCGCTTTTCATGTTTCCGTTTCTTTTTCATCCTCTATTCCTTTGTCAAAAAATAAATCTGCTTCAAGTATGAAGCAGATTCAGTAGGCGTGTCAACCCTCAATTTTATCTTTTTGTGCCTTCGTATCTTCCGGAAGAGGTCTGAAGCCGAAAAACGACTTTTTCACGGACTTCCTTTAAACTCCTGACGCCGTAATAACTCATCGCGGAGCGAAAACTGTTCAAATATCCGGAAATAATCTCCTGGATATTTCCGGCAAACGGCTTATCTTTGATGTCTCCTTCCGGATGACGGATTCTGTCAAGAGTCCCCTGAGTCATCCTTTTCATTTGAGCTTCAATTGAAGCCGAACCTTCGTATTTTTTAACCAGGAAAGAGTCGCCTTCGCTTTCTATGTATTTTAGTTTTTTGAGCGCAGCGGACTCTTCGGCGCCAACTAAAAGATTTCCGGTCATCAGAATGTCCGCGCCAGCGGCTATGGCGTAAAACATATCGAGCGAATCCTTCATTCCGCCGTCTCCTATAATTGTTTTTCCATATCTTCGGGCAATGACCGAGCACTCCGCAATCGCAGTTACCTGCGGTATTCCCGCTCCGGACACGCGCCTGGTGGTACAAACCCTGCCGGCGCCGACGTTAACTTTCACGCAATCGGCTCCGTGTTCAAAAAGAAACTTGGCGCCCTTTGCCGTGGAAACATTGCCGACAACCAACGGAAGATTGGGAAAGTTTTTCTTAATTTCTAAAAGGGCCTCTTTTGCATTGATCGAAAATGCCCTGGCAGTATCCACGAGAAGCAAACTCGCTCCATTCGCGACTTGTAATTCAATTTCTTTTAAGTGCTCTGAAGTGAAATACTTGCCGACTCCCACGCTTGCCGCGGCGATAAAACGTCCTTTGTCATCCCGCGTCGCGCGCGGATGGCGCAATTTGTAGAAAAGGCCATGCGCCGTAATCAGTCCGGAAAGTTTTTCATCCTTGTCAACCAGCGGCAATTTTTCAATACGGTAATCTCTAAAAATAACGACAGCGGCCTCAAGAGAAATGTCCTCGCGCGACTTTATAAGCTGCTTGTCCGAGCAAATCAATTGCGCCACTGTTTTGGACAAAACCGTTTCATAACACCAATCTCTTGTAGTAATAATTCCAATCGGAGTGCGACTTTCATCAATAACCACAAAGCTTGATATGCCAAAAGTTTCTTTCAGTTTTCTTAAATCATTCAAAGTATGTCGTAAATTTACGGTCAGCGGATTTTCTACAAACGCCGAGTCCGTTCGTCTGATTTGAGCGATCATTTCAGCGCGTTTTTCCGCGGCGATTGTCTGCGGAAGAAAGCCGAGGCCGCCCTCTCTCGCGAGGGACACCGCCATATCAACTCCGGTAACGGATTCCATGTTGGCACTGACTATAGGTATGCCGAGCTTCAGGCCATCAACCAGCTTCGCGCCAAAATCGTTGATGTCCGCCCTTGAACGAACCTCGGAATAATCTTCCGGCATAGCGAGGTCATCAAACGTCACACAAAGATTCACTGGCAAGCCCTTAAATTTTAGATATTCCAGTATTGCCTTTTTTTCTTCTTTGGTCAGAGCAACTTCTTTCATTTTTCGATCCTTTTTTGTATATCAAGAAACCAGAGTAAGTATTACGCAAAAATTAAGATTGTGCAACCATATAAACGTTCTTTTTAGATCTGTTTCTTTTTCTGCCGTATGTAGCCGGCATGGTTGCCGGAAACATCACCGGCGCTCAAATATCCACGTGGATTGAAAAAAAATCGGAGCTGTAGCAGACGCTCATGTTAACAACCCGCGCTGAAAGCGCGGTTTTTTTTAAGTTAGTCGGTGCTTTTCACGGGGCATCAGCCATCTCAATCTCCGATTCGCGATTTTATTCAGCCATTCATCCGAATAATAATAGAGAGCAAGAATTCCCGCCGCCGTAAAAAAAGAACATTTGTGTTTTTTCGCGATAATTTTGAAACCTGACCGCGAAATAATATCGCGAAAAACCACCGGCATAATTTCCATTTTTTTGCCGTCGCGTAAACGAAGCGTCTCGGAATAAAAAATTTCGGGTAAATTCTCTTCGGCGCGCAGAAAAACCGCCGCGTTTTTAGCATGCTTAAAATCGCGGCTATCCGAGACAATGCTCGCTAATCCGTCGCAAAAAACAACCCACTCCTTGCGCATTAATCTCTCCAATTTATTCGCAAGTTCCGAGGACACTTCACCGCCGGCATAACGCTTGATGACATTTTCGGCGACAGACGCCTGAACCATAAAATGCTTGCCGAAATTGGCGTAAAAATCGTTGCGGCCAAGATTTAAATTGTCCAAATACCATATCTTATCAACGCAATTTTCTCCTATCAGCGCGCCGTAAACGTCGCTTCTCGCGGAATTAAGATTGACAAGCGCGAAAGCTCTCAAATCCTTGTTTTTTTCAGAAGAAAGCCGAGCGAGAATATCCGCGCCCATAGCTCCGGCTTCGGAGATAAAAACGAACTGATTTCGAGGAAAAAGAACGCGCATGGTTTCAAAAAAATCCCGCGACGCGAACGTCTGGCTCAAAAAAACTTCTGTTGTTTTAGCCGAAAAACCCAGTGGATTAACGACGCGATGTCCGTCAATTTTAAGATTTCTTATTTTTACGTCAACAAGCAAAACATCCAAATCGTCCAGGGCCATTTTATCCGCGCTACGGCTCCGTTCTCTGTCAAAAACCTGCCATATTGCCTGGGATATCAAATTATCCAAATCGACTTCATCAATAATTTTTCTGCCTTCGTCGCGGATTATTTTAGTTGAAACGTGAATTGTTGTCGCGAGACGTGGCTCAAGAACGAGTATTATCTTATGCGCCGCGAGACGCGGAATTCTTTTTAAAATTTTCTGCAAAAAGGAAAATGCTTTGGCGGTGTCGTTCGTCCATCCCGCGTTGTAAGTCCACTTATTTAAAACTTTTAATTTTTTATCCTGCCAATGTACGGACGCCTTTGAAACGGATAAAGAATTATCTTCAATTTCAACAATAAGAAACCGCTCTCCTCGCCTGAGGAAACGAGTAAATATTTTTTCTAGTGATCGGAAAACCACTAATTGTATTATAACACAGCCGCGCGGATGCGCCGAACTCCAGCGCCAACTGTTTCTTCCTTTATGATTTTAAATCCACCTATCTCAAGAGTGTGATTTACATGCGGGCCGCCGCAAAATTCTTTACTAAACGCGTCTTTAAGCGAATGACCTACGTAATATACTTTTACTTCTGATGGATATTTTCCTTTAAAGAAATACAGCGCGCCGGTTTTTTTGGCTTCTTCAATCGGCATCGGAACAAAACCAACGGGCAAATCCTTATGCACGACTTCATTTACGATGTCTTCGGTTTTTTTAATTTCTTCCGGAGTAAGTTTTCGCGAAAAAGTGAAATCAAAACGGGTGCGCTCGGCGGTAATATCCGAACCGGCTTGCCGAACTTCGTTTCCTAAAACTTTTCTCAATGCCGCCTGCAAAAGATGCGTGGCGGTGTGCAGACGAGTTACTTTTTTTAATTCGGCTTCGTCTTTTGCTTTCAATTCTCCAGTGTCCAACAAAAGCCCGTGCCCGCCGAATTTCGCCGTCGCTCCGGCGCGTGACTTTTCCTGGTGCTTTTTAAGTTCTGCGTCAAAATCCTCGCGGCGCAGCATTTCCGCTTTTTCGCCGCCGAAATCTTTAATAATTTCAAATGTGAGGCCGAAGGTTTCGTATAATTTAAAAGCGATGGTCGCGTCCAATGCCCCTATTTTTTTAAGCTCTCGCGTGCCGTTATTTATTGCCAGACGAAATTTGTCGTTTTCTTCGCGAAATATAGATAAAACCGCGTCTCTGTTAAGCTCCTTGTAAAAAGAGCCGTATTTTTCAATAATTTTTACCAATAAGTTTTCAATATCCGCAAAATCCAGTCCGGTCATTCCAAGCGGGCCGCGGGCCGATTTGTGAAAGTGAGCCACAGCGCGTCTTATCAAACGACGCAAAATATAACCTCTATCTTTATTGGACGGTCGCACTCCGTCAGAAACAAGAAAAACTACAGCCCTGCAATGATCCAGCATAATTCTCTTTATCTTATCGTCCACAATCGCGGGTAATTCGCCTAAATCAGCAAACAAATCCGTCTCAAAAATGTTTTTTTTGTTCTGCGCAATCATTGCAAGCCGCTCAAGTCCCATGCCGGTATCAACTCCGGGGGTTTTCAGTTTTTCCAATTTGCCGCCCGAGCAATAGTACTCGTTAAAAACCATATTCCATATCTCAACGCCATTTACGTAGATTTCCGTTGTCGGACCGCATGGCCCTTCACTGCCAGTAGGTCCCCAAAAATTATCTTCTCTGCTGAATTTTTTAACAACAATATTCTTATCCAAAGATTTCCAAATTTTTTCGGATTCAATGTCTGCTGGCACTTCTTTGTCTCCTTCAAAGACGCTCACATAATCTATTTTCAAACCCATTTCTTTAGTAATGAAGTCATGACCGTACTCTATGGCCTCTTTTTTGAAATAACCGCCCTTGGGCGAAGCTTCGCCGGGCTTATAGCCGAAAGAAAAATTCCCGAGCATTTCAAAAAAAGTAAGGTGCGATTCGTCGCCCACCTCGTCAATGTCCGAGGTGCGAAATGATTTTTGAATAGACGCGGCATTCTTCGTTCCGAAATCTTTAATCGGATCCACTTCGCCGGTATAATATTTTTTAAACTGCTGCATTCCGGCCGTAGTTAAAAGCACCGACGGGTCGTCGGGAATCAGAGAAGAAGAAGGAACGATTTTATGACCTCTCTTTTCGAAAAAATCAAGAAATTTTTTTCTTATTTCATTGGCATTCATAAAGAAATTTTAAATTTTGAAACTCGGATTTTGAACCAAATTCTAATTACTTAATTTTTAAACGTTTAGAATTTCAATCATTCAAAATTGATTCGAAATTCAAAATTAGAAATTCTCATCAATATCCCTCCAATGTGCTGGCTTTCTCGTGCTGTTTTATTTTTTCCAACGCCTTGGCTTCTATTTGCCGTATTCGTTCGCGCGTTACTCCGAACGTCTTGCCGACCTCTTCCAAAGTGTGCGTTACTCCGCTATCAAGCCCGAATCGCATTTTTAAAATTTTCTGTTCTCGGTCGGTAAGATGCACAAGAATCTCGTTTATGCGGTCTTTCAAAAGAGCTCGAGCCGTGAGCTGTGAAGGCGTCAAATTTTTATCGTCGCGAATAAACTCGGAAAGCGTTGAATCGTCTTCGTCGTCGCCGATGGGCATTTCAAGCGAAACGACGTCCTGAGATATCTTCTGAATATGCCGCACTTTCTCCAGGTCAATGCCCATTTCAACCGCTATTTCTTCGACCAGCGGCTCGCGACCGAATTCCTGGCTAAGCTGACGCTTTGCTTGAGTATATTTTGATATCGTTTCAACCATATGAACGGGTATTCTGATGGTTCGCGACTGGTCGGCAAGGGCCCGAGTTATTGCCTGTCGTATCCACCATGTCGCGTAAGTTGAAAACTTGAAGCCCCTGCGATAGTCAAACTTGTCAACGGCGCGCGAAAGGCCGATACTGCCCTCTTGTATAAGATCAAGAATGTTGAGATGCGGACTGCGGTTGGCGTATCTTTTCGCGATGGAAACGACAAGACGCAAATTCGCCTTAATAAGGCGCTGGCGCGCCTCTTCGTCGCCGGTTTCAGCTCGTTTCGCTATGTCTTTTTCTTCCTGCGAGGTAAGCAGGGGTGTTTGTCCGATTTTTTTCAAATACATTTGAACGGCGTCGGGGACATGCTCGTCTATCGCGCCGGCTTCCATTAACTCTTTTTCGCTTACTTCTTCGGACGGAATTTCTATAAGCTGGGCTGTTTCAATAACTTTTATGTTCGCTTTTTCCAGACGGTCGTAAATTTCCTCAAGAGCGGAGAGGTTTTCTTCAATATTCGGAAAATAATAGAGGATCTCCGTGTCGGTAACAAAACGCTTAGCTTTGCCGCGCTTAATCAATTCCACGAACGCTGCTTCGTTAAAAGCCGATTTGGGCTGGATTTTTTTGAATGTTTTTTTTGCTATTTTCCCCTTTGATTTCTTTATTTTTTTAGGCATAAAGATTTATATATTATGAATCTTTTTACTTATATTATCAAGTTCGGCGAGAACGGCCGCGAGTTCGTTCTCTTTACCCTCGTCGGTTAATTTTTTCACTCGTTCCGATATTTCCTTCTGTTTCTCTTTAAAATGCTCGCCGCGCAAATTCAAAATCAATTCGCTCATTTCAGCTTTAATTTTTTCAGGAGTCGCGCCGTCAAATTCAAAACCGGCGCGCAAATGAATCGAATCAATCAACTCTTTCGGCGGCGGCGTTCCGGACGGATTTAGAAAATAATCGTAAACCAAACGGATATCTGCCGGAAAATACTCCACTGTTTCCTTGAGCAACGGAAGCTGTTCTGCCGCCAAGGCCAAACTAAAAATCCGCTCGGCAATAAGCGATTTTCTGTTGTGCGCCGCCAAAACCGGCGTGGGAAGTGAGCTCGCCTGTCCCTGCCCGTCCGACAGGCGGGCGACAGGTAAGACGTCCATCTCCTCGGCCAGAACTCTCTCTTCGGTATTACTTCGTTCCGCCAATTCCCTCAACCAGTGGCTCCGTTCCACCGGACTCGAAATGTTTTTTAACTTGGCGAGTACGAGGCGTATTTTCTGTTTTTTATCGGCTATTGACGCGAATTCAAAGCCGCCAAGATACTGTTTAAAATAGTATTCCGTGGCCGGCTGGGCTTTTTTCACCAACTCGCGCATCAAGCCGGAATGTTTTTGCGTTATTTCGGCCGGATCTTTAAAATTCTCCGGCAAAACAACGACGCGCACTTCAAAATCAACCGCCGAAGCAAAGTCAATGCTTCGTTCCGCCGCCATTCGTCCGGCGCTGTCATTATCAAAATTTAAAACAAGTTTTTCGCTGAATTTCCTCAAAATCTTCAGATGCTCCACTGTCAAGGCCGTACCCGATGTTGCCACGACGTTTTTAACTCCGTCCTGCCACACCATCAAAAAATCCATCTGTCCCTCCACCAACACCGCTTCTTTTTTATCTCGGATTTCATTTTTAGTTTTATACCAACCGTAAAGAAGACGAGATTTGTTGAAGAGCGGCGTTTCGGGGCTGTTGACATACTTGCCGACATCCGCATTTTCATATTCGGGTAAAATTCTTCCAGTAAATCCGGCAGTTTTGCCGGAATGATTGTGAATGGGAAACATCAGGCGATTTCTGAATCTGTCCATGTATAATCCCCTTTCGGTTTTGAAAACTACTCCGGCGCGCACAAGATCGTTCACGTTGTATCCAAGATTTATCAAAGAAACAGTAAGTTCATCCAGAGAAGATGGCGCGAGGCCGAGTTCAAATTCTTCAATCGTTTCTTTCTTTAATCCGCGGCTCTTAAAATAATTGAGGCCTTTGTCCGATTGCCGTAAAAGATTTTTGAAAAAATCTTTCGCCGCTTCGTTTATATCGTAAAGAATGCCGTATTCTTTATAAGCGGCCGGATTGGCTCGACGCAATTCCACGCCGGCTTTTTCGGCAAGAATACGAAGCGCTTCAATAAACTCAACGTGTTCAAACTTCATTAAGAAAGAGAAGACGTCGCCACCTTCGCCACAGCCAAAACATTTCCAGGATTGCCGTTCCGGCGAAACCATAAACGACGGAGTTTTTTCCTTGTGAAACGGGCAGTTGGCTTTGAAATTTTTTCCCGCCTGTTTTAAAGGAAAATAACCGCGCAGGAACTCAACTATGTCCAAGCGCTCTTTAATTTCCTGAACGGAATCGGTCATTGATTCAATTAAAGCACGCAGGCCTTGCCTTCCGCAAGAATATCCGCGAGCCGCAACGGACCTATGTCTTTTACACGTATCAATTCTTTAATCGACACGAACGGCCTGGCTTCTATAAGCAATTGCGCTCTTTTCGCGCCTATGTGCCTGATTTTTGTAAGACGTTCCGACGAAGCGGTATTAATATCAACGCAAACAGCTTCACGTGCGAACGACTCCGCTTTTTTAAGGTCATGTCCATTCTTAAGTTGAGCGAGCGACAGCGTGAGCATTGTTGACGACTTATATCGTCCGGTTAGCATAGCAGGAAGCCATCTAGCCGGGGTTTTATTTTCTGAAGAAAAATTATCGTACAAAACTATCTTAACCGTTCCGTCTTTATCGGTGCGATATATTTTTGAGCCGGCCCACTCCAATGTTTTAAGCGTCTGCGGCGCGGGATGACCATAACTGTTTTGACCGACACCGATTACGCTTGCCGCCGGTAGAACCGCGGCAATAAAATTCTCGCCGGAAGAATTTTTTGAGCCATGGTGGCCAATTTTTAAAACATCTGCGTTAAGGTCATAATCTTTGGCAATCAAAATATTTTCAGCCAGAAATCCAATGTCTCCGGTAAAAAGAACGCGCGCTTCTCCGTTTTCAAACATCATAACAATGCCAGCCTCATTTGGATTTCCTTTTTCCAAAAGGGCCTTGTCCGGGGAAAATACGGAAAACTTCGCGTCCTTGTGGCGAATGGCGTCTCCTTCGCGCAGTTCAATCACGGGAACATTTTTCGCCGCAAGCTCGTTTTTTAAGACGCGAAATTCGTCGGCGTCGACAACTTGCCCGTTTGAAATAAACAAACCGACGTCATAGCGCCGCAGGACTTCAATAAAGCCGCCATAATGGTCAAGTTCCGGATGAGTCATCAGCAAAATATCTATATATTTGTTATTTTTTTGCCCCAGAGCAGAATCCAACGCGTTAAGCACCCGCTTGTTTCTGCCGCCATCAATCAATATTTTTACGTTTGACAAAACAACAAGCTGGCTGTCGCCCTGCCCGACATCAAGAAAATAAACCGAGTCCTCCGCCGCAGGCGCGACAAAAACCGGATACCAAACCCAAACGTTAAATCCGACCAAAACAAAAACCGCCAGCTGAAATATCCTTTTTTTATCAATAGTCATTGTTGGCATAGCACATTAACCTCACTCATCCTTATGGCGCGCCGCCTGTATTTCTTGAAGAAACCACCGCCCATATCCCGACTCCGACCGCGGTCGGAGTTTTTCGCTGAGAGTGTAGAGGCGACGCGATGCGGCAGGACCCGAAAAAAACTCAGCTGAAAAAGTTTTTTGCCTTCGGAGACCATTTCGCGCAAATATAAATCAAGAACGCGTAATAAGCAACCGCGGCGACGATGTCGATTTCTGGATTAAACGGCACGCGGAGCGAGTAAAATATCTCAACAGCCGCAATGGAATAATCCAAAAGAAACGCCGTCTGTTTACTTAAAATAACGGCAAGCGGCCAAAAAACAAAAGACGCAAAGGCAACAGCAAAACCGAAAAGCATCAAAATCGGCATAATAACCAAAATAGCGATGTTCGCCGGAAACGCCGAAAAAGAAAAGTTGGCAAAATACGCCATAGTGAACGGTGCGACGCCGAGCTGAGCCGCGGTGGTAATGACAAGCACCTCGCGCCATCCCAAATATGAATCTTCTTTTTTAAAAAACGAAAAGCGCTTAAAAACAGGCGCGAGATAAATAATTGACGCAGTCGCTACGAATGAAAGCTGAAAACCCAAATCAAAGACGGGGGCTTTGGGATTTATCATCGTTATCACAAGAGCCGCAAGAATTATGGCGTTGCGTGGATTGTAAAGACGGCTGGTTTGTTCGGCAAGGCCGACAATAAAAGCCATCGCTGAAGCGCGAATAGCAGAAACCTTGAAACCGGTCATCGCCACAAAAAGCGCCACAGTAACAAAAGTTGCCCAAAAAGCAGGGCGCCTTTTGTGGCGAAAAATTTCCAAAAACACGACGATTGCCGCGAAAACAACCATAGTCATATGCAAACCGGAAAGAGCGGTGAGGTGCATCGTTCCGCTAAAAGAAAGCTTATCAAGGAATTCCCTTGAAAATTCGTCGCGGTCGCCAAACATAATTCCGCCAAGAAAAGCCGACTGCCGTTGCGTAAACAACAGCCCGATGGAACTTTTAACGCCGCTTCTGAACGAATAAAGCGCTCTAAAAAATGGGTTGGAGTTTTTGCCGGTAATTTTAATTTCCGGATAAAAAATCGTGCCGTGTATTCTTTCCTTCGCCAAATAATTGCCGTAAGAATCGTCCGGCGGAGAAACCATTTTGCCGGAAATCTTTATGATGTCTCCGTAAGAAAGTTCAGGATACGGATTCATGTGGACTAAAATTCTTTCTCCTTCCGCTAATTTTATTTTCGCTACCTGCCTGTCAACGCGCCTTTGCGGCTCATCAATTACAACGCCTTCAAAAAACGCAATGTCCGCGATCGCGGCTTTTTTCAGATGATAGTTGTAATCGTCAAAAGCATAATAAAAATTTCCAAGCAAAAAGAAAACGGAGAGCAATGCCGCGGCAATAAACTTCATTCTTAAGACTCCTAGCCAAAAAACGACGCCGAGAACGACAAACGCGCCGAACATCGCGGCGAAAAATGAAAAACCGATTCCGCCGAAAATGGTTCCCAGAATAAAACCGGAGGCGGAGAAAAAGAAAACATTGTGCCAAGGCATTGCGCGATGGCGGAAGCTTATGATATAACTTTTACCAAGTCAATGACGCCGAAAAAAGTTATTTTGATTCTTGTCCTTGCCGCGTTCGCGAGTTTCGGGCTTGGCTATCTTGTCGCAAGCGAATCCAACCGCGCCCCGATTATCATTGAGAAATATTCTTCTCCGCCAAAAGCAAACTAAAGCTGAAAATAGAGCCCTTACCTTCTTCAGATTCAACCCAAATTCTGCCATTCATTTTTTCCACAAGCTGTCTGACGATAAAAAGCCCCAAACCGGTTCCGGTGATGTCGCGGGTTTTTTCGGTTTGAATCCGATAAAATTTCTCAAATAATTTCTTCTGAGCGTCTTTGGGCATTCCAACTCCGGTATCTTGAATATGCGTTGTAAGTTCGCTTCCCTGTATTTCGTGGCGAACCGTTACCGTTCCTGAACCGACAGTGTATTTAATTGCGTTACCGACAAGATTGACCATTATTTCTTTAACTCTTCCGGCGTCAGCCAAGACGCTCGGCAATCCCGAATCCGGCTCGTAAATCATCGTGATTGATTTTTCGTAGGCAAGCGGACGAAGCTCGCTTAAAACGTCTTTAATCGGGGCGATTATATTCGTAGGCGCGACTTGGATAGTCATCCTTCCGGCTTCAGAACGCGCAACCTCAAGCAAGTCATTGACCAAATTGATAAGCCGCTTGTTGGCGTTTTGAATTTTATCCAAAATCTCTCTTAACGAACCGCTGACCGGACCTGCAATACCGTCCAAAATCAAAGAAATATACCCTTTTATCGCGGTAACCGGCGTTCTTAATTCATGCGCCGCGATAAAAACAAATTCTTCCTTCAATTCCTGCAATTGTTTCAATCCCAACATCATTTTGTTGAAAGCCGCGCCCAATTCTTCAATTTCATCGTTTGTTTTGATATTTATCGGTCGGTCAAATTTACCCTGAGCCACAAAACGCGTTCCGACCTCCAACATCCTAATCGGATTAACGATGCGGTTCGCCGCGAATAAACTAAACAAAATTGTCGCTATCAAAACAATCAAAGAAATTATGAGTATTTGATTTCGTACGGTATTAACTATCGCGTCTGCTTCAGCCTCTTGCCATTCAGCGATGATTCCTATATTTAATTTTTCAAGATAATCTCCGGCAGCAACAACACGCTCGCCCCAAATGCTTTTATAACGACTCTGTCCATCGATGCCCAAAAACGATTTGCCGAGGATTAATTCCGATACGAAGCCACCCTTTTTAACGTCATCCGGACTGACATCAGCTAAGCGCCCGCGCGCGATTAAAAATCCGTCCTGGTCAACCATATAAACGTAACCGGAATTTCCCAGCTTGGAGCGCGCCGCCATATTCCGAAATTCCGACAAATTAACTTCACCCGATAAAACGCCTATTATCTCTTCGTCTTTGTTGCGGATCGGCGAAGCCATTGTCATCATCGGCCCTTTAAGCGTGTGGTATATCGGGCCGATATAATCCTGCCCGGCCGCAGCGGCAATATATTTTTCAGAACGGTTCTGATCTTGAAGCTCGCGTCCGGAAACACCGTCGGGATAAAAGCGGCCGTAACGCGCGGTTTCGCTGCCCGTTGAAAAATTCATATCGGCTTCCCGATACGGAAAAACGGCAATAATTGAGACCTCTTCCAACTGCGGCTTTTCAAGCATAAGCTGGCTCAATAAAAATCGCTGGCTGGACAAACTGATGGGAGCCGGATATTTTACGCCGCCATCACCTTCAATCTGAACAGGATCGCCAGAAAGATAATCTATTTTCAGCTTAAAAGAAGCGGAAATGTCATTAATAAAACTTTGAACCTCTTCAACTTTCTGCAAAATAAGATTGTCCTGAATGCTCGCCAAATCAAAATCATGAAAAACATTCAAGCTGTAAATAGCCAAGGAACCGGCCGCCACCAAAGGCAAAAGGCCGACCAAAATCATTACTAAAAGAATTTTATCGCGAAGAGAGCCTCCGAACATTTTATTGCATAATTACTCCCACACCTTGAAGCAAATGGCGATCAAGATACGCTTGTTCAATCGGCTTTAGGCGGCCAGCGCCCATAATGTCGTATCTGTCATACTGGTCCGGAAATCCCAAAACGTGGGCGAATTCGTGGTAAAAAAGCGACTCGCCGTAAAATTTCGTTTCCTGTTCGGTTAAAAAAGAACGCGACAATAGCGAAAAGCCGTCAACCGATTTTATATCAACAACGAATATATGCCGCATATCCAATCCAATGCTTGCGGCTATCTCTTCCGGAGTTTCAAATTCGCTCTCCTGAATTATTCCGCCGGCGGCGCCAACTCCTTCGTAAAGAATTGTCAGAACCGAATATTCTCCAGTTTTAAATTCGGAAAATTCACCGGAATAAAGGTCGCCGTCTTCCTGAAAAATTCTTTTTTCAATTTCCTCCCCTATATTTATCAAGGCGCGCGGATTGCCGAAATTCGTTTCATTGGAATCGTAAAAAGGCGCTTCGTTGAGAAGAAAAACCGGATCCGGATAAACGTCGTAATTTAAAGCCGACTTGCCTCTGAATTGAATCCCGTGAAATTTTTTTGACTTGCCTAAAGCTTCTTCAAGAACGCTTTTCCAATCCGCGTAAACAAAATCTGTTTTGTTTTTCGGAACGGCGTAAACCGCCTTGATTCTTGTTTTTGAAATATCAACTTCCGGAAATCCATAAAGATGCGGGCGAATTTCATCAACGTCCGAAACAAAGCCGTTTTTCTCCGAAGAAATATAAAAATAATAAAGCGCCGTTCCGAACATAACAGAAACCAACGCGGCTCCGATAATCCAAAAATAACGGCTGTTCAAAATCAATTTGAAAGAATTGCGTTGATTTTAACCCTTGTGCTTGGCCCAACGAAGCCCGTACCATCCGTAAGACCGAGCGGCGTTAAAATATCCGCGCGGTATTTTTCCTGAAATTTTATTGCGGCGGCCCGTGTCAGCAATCCGAAATATCCGGTAACCAGCGCTTCGGGATAAACTCCTTCGGTTATAAGAAATTCTTGAAGCGCTTTAACATCGTCGTTTTTGTCTCCAAAACGGAGATTTTTCGCGAAAGTGCCGACAGCCGACGAAGTTCCAACCGCCACAACGGTTATCTGCGTCGTATTGGTGGATTCATTGCCAGCCGAGTCAACGGCGCGAATCAAATAATAATAAGCGACGCCGTTTACAAGCCCTTTTCCGTCCACCGCGCTGTTCCCGATAACTTCGTGATAAATCACCGAACCCAACTCTCCTTGAACTGTTGAACGATAAATTTTAGCGTGATGAAAATCGGCAATCGGATTTAACCATGAAAGGCGTACAGATCCTCCGCTCAGGTTTGCGGCGACGACGTTGGTCGGCGGCGACGGAGGAACAACGTCCGCGGCCGCGACTATCGCGAATCGGGTCAAATGCTTAACTTTCGCAACTATGACTTTTTTCTCTTTATCGACTATAAAATTATCCAGCTTAACCCATGTTCCGGTTGTTTCGTCAAAAAAACTCGGAACAATCGTGTCCTCGGTTACGCCTTGAGCTTTTAATTGATTCAAATCATATGGAAGAACAATTTCAATTTCTTCCTGAAGCTGTTTGATTTGCTGTCCGACTTGATCGCGAACAGTGATTTCATAAACTGTGCTTACCACCTTGGACGCCGCCTGTGAAGGCGCTTCAATAGTCGGCTTTATATCAACGCTTACATTGCCGGTTTGCGCCGTCGCAGACGGAGGCACGGTAACTTTCGCTCCGTCTTGAGTTTGCGCAATAATTTTTTGAGTCGCGGATTGTTCAACGGAAACCGACGGCGCGAGAGCCGTTTCGCCGAAACGTTTCAAAACAAGGTGTATCGCGACCGGAGCGTTGAAAACATCAATGATAATCTGGTTTGATTTATACGGAAATCCTCCAACTTCTTTTCCGGCGCCGAAAGACCAGCGGTCGTTTGGCGGAATCGTAAATCTGAATTCGCCGGAGCTGTTCGCGCGCGTTTCAACGGACAATCCTTTTTGCGACCAACCCCAAACAACGGCGTCAACCGGCCGGTCATCGTCAAGTTTAACCTTGCCGGTAATTTCAACCGTAGTTATGGTTTCTTTTTTACGGAAAACAATCTTAACGGATTTGTCTTGCGCAGAGCCGATTTCAATTTTCTGCTCTTCTGGATTGATGAATCCCGATTCAGAAGGCAAAAACGCGCGAATGAAATAAACTCCCTGCGGCGCGAAGAAATGCGCCAGTCCGGAACCGTCGGATTTTCTCCATTCGCGAAAAATATTTTGTGTTACGGATGTCTGTATAACTCCCGCCGCGTCAAGAACAACACCGGCATCCGAAACCGGCGCGTTGTTTTGATCAACCGTCGTTACCATAACTTTTGACAGCGCGGATGAAACCGGAAAATTTAAAATTCTGTTTTCCGCGGTGGCGTCTTCGCTAAAAATCGCTTCTTGCCCAAAACCCTCCGCGCGCCATTTTGCCGCGCTTGGTTCCACGGGCAAAATATTGACAATCCATTTTCCGGGACCCGCCTTAAACTGATAATTACCGTTGCTATCGGTTTTTATTCGCATTGATTGCCCGGAAACGCTGTTATAAACGCTTATATTCGCGTCCGTTACGGCTATGCCGTTTGAAAACTGAGCACGTCCGGAAATAACTTTGGTCGGAACGGAAAATTTAACCGTTAAACTTTTTGTTTCTCCGCTTTGAACTGAAAAAGAAATTGGAGATGGCTTTGCCAAATCCGTTCTGTTGTGCGGCGGAAAAAATTCGGCGGTATAATTGCCTGCCGGAACGGAAAAATTGAAAGTTCCATCGGAAAGAGTCGTCTGCGAAACGCTTACGCCGGTATCTTTACTAAAAATATGGACTACGGCGCCTGCAATCGCTAAATTATTAGAATCAAGAACAGTTCCTTTGGCAGTGGCATGCGCGATTTGAACAGACGTATCGCTCGCCGTCTTCACATTGTAAAGATAAGCGTACGCGGAACATCCGTAACCCGAACGACATGCCTGAACTCGGTAGTCGTAGAGAGTGCCGGAAACAACAGATGAATCTGAGTATGCGATAAGGTTTGATCCTTCAAGCTGAATCGAAAAAGACCACGAACCGCTTCCGGCAAGCGCTCTTTGCACATTGAACTTGTCTTCGTTGTCCGCGTTGTCGGTCCATTTGAGATAAATTGCCGATGTTGAGGACGGGGGGTCAAGGCGCAGATTTGATGGAGCGTTTGGAATATTAGTGGATGTTCCTCCTCCTCCGCCGCCATCTGTTGTGCCGGAAACAACATCAACATAAACCGTATCACTTGCGTAACCGTATGCGTTTGAACAAGTAAGTGTGTATGTTTTCAATCCAAGAACAGTAACGCTGCTGAACTGCCAACTGCCGGATGGAACTGTCTTGTCTCCCGAACCAAACCAAGCGCCCTCCGGTACGCATGTTGTCGGGCTTTCGGTGGTAGTCCACGAAACAGTGTATGATGCCGGAGCTACGGGCGAAATCGTACCGTCAACGTTATTAACTTTTACATCAACCGTTGGCGCGGAACCCGCAGGTGTCGTATCGCTCGCCGTCTTCACGTTGTAAAGATAAGCGTACGCGGAACATCCGTAGCCCGAACGACATGCCTGAACTCGGTAGTCGTAGAGAGTGCCGAAAACAACAGATGAATCTGAGTATGCGATAAGGTTTGATCCTTCAAGCTGAATCGAAAAAGACCACGAACCGCTTCCGGCAAGCGCTCTTTGCACATTGAACTTGTCTTCGTTGTCCGCGTTGTCGGTCCATTTGAGATAAATTGCCGATGTTGAGGACGGGGGGTCAAGGCGCAGATTTGATGGAGCGGCGGGAATGTTGGTTCCGC
>MGIR01000007.1:32089-34076 GCA_001793855.1 Candidatus Wolfebacteria bacterium RIFCSPLOWO2_01_FULL_45_19
TGATGCCCCGGAGAAACAGCTTCGTTTAAACTACCGTCCATTGACATTACGCGATAATAATAAACGGTTCCCGACTGGAGACCGCCCAAATACACACAATGCTGGGTCACCATTCCGCCGCCGTCACAACGATTGTCGGAACCATACGGATATTGTCCAGACGCGGTGCCGTACGCGACTCGCGAATCAGACGGTTCGTCTGTGCCCCATTTAATCTGAGCGCTGAACGCCGTGATGTTATCCGCCATAACGCCGGAAATCACCGGCGGATAGACGTCATTTGTTTGCGCGATTGCGAAAATAAAAGAAATCAAAAAAAGAGCGACGCCGGCAACAACCGCGCCTAACACGGCAACTGCCGCGCTATACCTTAATTGCCGATTTAATTTTGGCGAGCAAATCATTGAAATCAATATCCTTCCGCATAAAATCAACCGCTCCGGCTTCTTTGGCAAATTTAATATCCTCGGGCCGGTCTTCCAAACTGGTTAAAATAAGCACGGGGATGTTTTTTGTTTCGGGGTCTTCTCTCAATTCCACAAGCGCTCTCGCGCCGTCCATAACCGGCATTAAAATATCCAGTAAAATAAGGTCGGGCCTTTCTTGTTTTGCAATTTTTACTCCCTCTTCGCCGTTCCGCGCCTGAATGATTTTATATCCCGAAGCGCTAAGCTTCATGGAATAAATCTCCTGAATCTGCGGATCGTCGTCCACCAAAAGAATTAACGGTGGGTTGCGCATAATATCAAAATTATAACTTCCGATACCAATAAAATACAATCAGTTGTCCACAGGCAAACTCAAAGGCGTTTCTCTTACTTGACATTTTATACAATTTTAGTATAATATAGAAGTTCTTCACATCACCCAACATCACAATAGGAGGCAAAGTGATTGCAAAGACCCTAAGTATGGACGAGGATGAACGGCTTGCGCGAGCATTCATCGGTCCGAATTTTATCGGGGTTGACCGCGCAATGCAGTATTTTCCGCACCAGTTAACAGAGAAAGAAAAAGGGGTGTTCAAAAAGTTTCCCGTGCGCGAAGCAACGGTTCCAGTGCGGAGAAAAACGCATTTTCTCGTACCTGATTTCGGTTTCTCCATTCTTGATATGCGGCGGTATTTAAACAGAGAGCTTATCTGGTTCGGAAAGCGCGCTGGGACGGAAGAATTTTTGTCCGTCCGCGCAAATCCGCGCTGGGTTCTTATCCGCGCCGAGGCAAATTCACGTTCGTGCAACAAGACATGGCTCGATCAAAACGAAACGCTGTTGATCGCGGAATACGTTCCGGACGCACGGACGCTTATCAACGCGGCGCTTCTCGTGTATCTGACGATTGGCGTGCGAATAATTTCAAACGTCGCGGTGCGATGCGCTGATACGACGAAAGACGGCGGACATGTCTTCGCGACGTTTGACATAAACGGAATTTGCGTTGATTCATGTCCCGACTCCGTTAAACTCCCAACGCTTGGAATCGCCGCGTGCCAGTGGCTTTAGAGCAAGAGCATCCAGACATTCTGGATGCTCTTTTTTCATCTTGGGTTTAGTTCTTTGGCGACAAATTCTAAACCAAATCCTTTTTCTTCTCCTCAAATTCTCTTTTGTCTATCTCGCCCTTGGCGTATCGTTCTTTCAAAACCTCAAGCGCGGATTTTTCGTGATTGTGCGTGCCGTGCGATTGACTTGTGAGCCATTTGATAAGCGCGACAATGCCCGCGATTATCAAGACCCACCACAGAACCATAAAAATCCAGCCGAACCCGCACATAGTTCCAAATCCAAAATTCATCACATTGTTTGTTGAATTATTACCACCAAAGGGAGACGACCACCCTCCCCACATCATATTCATCATCGGCATCCAGCCACCGCTTCCGGTCGGGAACGCCGCCGAGGTATCGCAACCGGAGAGGCGTTTGCCCATAATAATATGGATTTGTTCTTCACCCTCCTCGCCGTGCGTCTGTATCATCATCGCGTTC
>MGIR01000008.1:0-25297 GCA_001793855.1 Candidatus Wolfebacteria bacterium RIFCSPLOWO2_01_FULL_45_19
TTGCCTCCGTCTCGCTACCAGGACGATAAGATGTCAATGCGCCTAGGCACGAGATGTGAGCTTTCGGAATTACAAGCGCGTATCCACCGATTATTTGCCCAAGCGTAGCAGCCACATACCATCCGTTATTTTCAGCGATAAGACGCTCTCCGAGTTTAGTTCGGTCGCAGAAAACGCAATTGTTATCCATGCTTTTCCTCCGATTTCAAGATTCAATAATTCTGATTTAGAGATTAACTGCTCTGATACTTAATGTCAAACAAAAAAACGGAGTCGCAAACTGATTTTTTCGCTCAAAATTCAATACGAATTGACCGCCGTAACGAAGCGAGGCGGACCCATCTTGCTTGCAATTTTCTTTCTGGTGCCGAGAGGGAGAGTTGAACTCCCAAGGGATTGCTCCCAGCGGCTCCTAGGGCCGCCGCGTCTGCCAGTTCCGCCACCTCGGCATGTTTGCTAATTTCGCCATCTGCCCGATTTGACTTTTATTATACAATGTTATAAAATATCGGCAAGTTCTTAAACAACCCGCAAGGAGAAGTCGATTATGGAGTTCTTGTTGATAGTGATATTCTTGTTACTGTTAGCCTATTTTCTATTTGGATGGGATAAGGTTTCTCCGCTACACTACGCTCTCGTGTTCCTTTTCGGGCGTCATGGGCCTCAACACGAAAACAGTCCACGCTGGGGCTGGACGGCTAAAGAGGGCTGGATATGGGTACCGCCCTTGTTCGGAAAAAAAATCGAATATCCGGCCCGATTCAAAGAATTTAACGCGCAGATTACTATCCAAACCAAAGAAGCCGGAGACAACAAAAAGAAAGACCGGCCATCGCTTGCGGTAACGTTCACTTTGAGCGGGACTCGGCGGCCCGATTACAACTTTCTTAATCGCTACAGAAAATGGGACGATGCACTTGAAAACGACCTTAAGGCCCGTCTGCAGGAAAAACTTCAAGGCATTGCCGGCCAATATACGACCATCGAGTTAATCACTCAACACAGTGACGTTGGACGCTTTATCAATGCCCTGGCGCGCTTGAGCGAAGAAGCAATGCCACATCTTCATGGCACGAACTACGGCGAATCGCAGAATATAATTCCTGACGCAAAAATTCTAAATTTCTACAAAAAGCATTCAGCGGCTATCAATAAACTGCTGGATGGCGAATTCAATAATCCCGAGCCATCGTACATAGAGAATTACTATGGATGTGATTTTGGAAAAATAAATCTTTCTCCACCGGAACTCTCTCAAGAAGCCAAGCGTGCGTTTGCCGCAAGAACCGAAGCGGCCCAAAAAATTAAGGCCGTAAGGGAAAAAAGCGGTATGGTCAAAGACCTAATGGATGAACACAGCAAAAGAGGGCTGAATATACAATGGGCATTCAATGAAGTTGACCACGCTCTCGGCGCTTCCAAAGAAATAATTTCGATAGAAGAACGAGAGGGGGCACACGGCAAAAGCCGTTTATGGATAACCCCGAGAAACAAATACGAACCTAAGAAAGGAGATTAGCATGCTTCAAGCTACTGACACGCAATCTGAAATCAGGCCCGAAACAGGTTTGCGAATTTTAAGATTCGCGGCTTTCGCAATGTTAGGGCTTGCCATCGTTACTATGATTGTCGGTATCGTTGCTGTCAAAAAACCGTTCGCACCTCTGGCGCGGTCCGTGATTACAAACTATACCTCTCCTGAAATCTGCGGCAACAACGACACGATACGGTTGTCTTTGATTCAAAAAGAGGCAGTTGTTATCGTGCCGCCGGGAAAATGTTCTCCCTGGCTGCTCCGGCCCGAAAAAGCAAGAGAGTTTTGGTTTGAGCCGGACGGCGCAGTGTATGCCGACCTTTTTCACGCCAACGGGTGGGTTAAGCCCGTTTTTTACGAACCGGGAATAGAAATTGAAACTAGGGGCACAAAGCTGACAAAGGCGCGCATGCTCAATAAAGGCAGTGAGGTCGTGACTGTGATAATCCGGTTACTAATGTAGACATAAACAAAACCCCGCTCGACGAATGTCGGACGGGGTTTTAACTTTTTCACCAAAGCAAGTTACGCTCTCAAAAACTGCTCCACGAGAATCCTAACACCCTGCGAAATCAACGCTACGCCGATAGCAACGGCGGCGTATATCAATTGCTTGTTAGCGGTACTCACTTTTTCCGCATCCCCTCCGGCAGTAAGATACAGAAACGCGGCGTAAAGAATAAATATCACGGCAAGCACCATCAATATCGCGAACATCCAAGCCACGAAGGTATTAAGAACGCGGATAACATCGCTTATGCCGGTTATTGGGGAGGCCGGCGGCGGCGGAACCTGCGCCAAAGAAAGCATGGGAATAGCCAGCAATGACAACGCAACCGAAGCAACGATTGTTTTCTTTAACATAATTGATTACAAAATCATATCTACCGACCTTTTTATATCATACTACCTGAAAAGGTCTCTTATTACAAACTCAACTCCTTTGGATATAAGTATTATACCATATCCGACTACCGCGTAAATTATCGTTTTTTGCCCGGTTTTAAATTTCTCCGGCTCGCCGGCCGCGGTCAAAATCTGAAAACCTCCCCACAAAACCATTATGGCCAGAATCGGCGCGCCTACATATATAAGAAAATCTATTATTCTGCCCAAAAGATCCGCGATACTGCCCGTACCGATAGGGTTTCGAAGAGTTATTCCTCCGACATCTCTCTGGCCAAAACCCTGAGCAACCGCCTCATTAATCCAAACCAGCGATTTTATGAATTGTAAATTAAGAAAGTCCACGATAATTAGATTATAGCATAATTATCTTGTACATGGAGTCCTTGAGCCCATATAAACCGAGAAATGTTCCGCGCTTATTCCGGAAACAGTGCAAATCTGGCTTGCCGGCACTCCTTGATTTATCAATTCCTGACGGCGAGCTGCGGTTTGAACTTCATAAACGGAATAGAGATTTGAATTCGCGCTTTTTCCAATAAAATTTTTTATCTCCGCGCCGGAACGTGCTCCGCTTGTAAAACCGGCGTCAATGCATGTGCCACTATAGTGACATTGGTCTTTGTGGGTAACCGTAGGAGGCCACGCTTCCGTTACTTGCCAAGAATAACTTCCGTCCGCCGCAATTGCTTGATTTAAGGACAGCAATCTTTCATTTAAGGAACTGTTAATTTGGCACGCCGTAACTTCTCCCGACAATGCACACGCACTGCCGGTTTTAATCGGAAGCGAATTTGAAATGGTGGAACAATTCGGGCAAGTTCTGCCGTCGGTCGGAGTAGGCGTTGTTGGTTCGGTAATCGGCGGCCGGGTTACAACAACCGGCTCGCGCGAAATGCATTCTATGCTATTCCATGGCTGCCACGAGTTGCCGGAAATAACTTGTATAACCGTACTGACCGCCAGCCACGCGATTAACGCGATTGCCAATCCGGTAACCGCTATTGTAATTATTTCGCGGCCGCGCTTTAACCTTTCCGGAGAACCGGCGGAGACCATAATCATAAAGCCGCCGTAGACGATAAATATCACGGCTAACGGAAAAATGACGTAGAGCATAAAGTTTATGATGTTCTCTACCAATTTCAAAAAAACGCAGAGGTCGCAACCGAGCCCACGCAACGGCCCAGTATCGCACTGAGGAACAATGCCCTGCGCGAACGCGGTTCCGAAAATTAAAAAACTAGAAACTAGGAAACTTAAAATTATAATTTTCTGATATCTTAATTTCATAAGCGTCTCTGCCGCATTAGAGCTGTAACGCTGTTTTCGGCTTCTTTCAGCGCGTCGGCCGGACTGACGCGTCCGCTTATCACAGCTTCAATCATTGAGGAAAAAATTTCTTCAACGCTGACGTTATCAATCTGCGGCCATGAACGGGCCGTAAGCGCCTGCCGCGCGAAAACCCCGAGAATCTGGTCGTTTAATTTCTCGTTTATAAGCGAAAGGAGCGCTGGCGGTTTTTGAGTCAACGCGCCGTAACTTCGCATTATGTTCGCGTCCGTAGCCGCGGTTTTTACAAAATCCAAAGCAATGTTTGAATTTGAGGATATATTCGAAACAGCCAACCCCCAGTAATTCGGAAAATCTACGCGCCGGTCAGCCGTATTGGGCTGAGGCATTGAAGCTATGCCAATACTCAAAAATGGATTTTTTTGTTTTAACTGCGGTATCTGGAAAGCGTAATTGAAAATGATTGAAACGCTTTCATCGGCAAATCCATCCAAAGAATAATGCTGGGAATCGTTCCATGTGTAAAACGGACTGCTTGCGTTCGCGAACTGCGTGTAGAAATTAAACGCCGTAAGCCCTGAAAGAAAACTTTGATTTTGAAAAATGACAGGCTGAGAAAAAGCCGCGTTGCCGAAATTGGAATCGGTCATCCGCGTGCCGGATTGAAGCATTAAAAGCGAAAGGAGATCAGCGGCGCGATTTATGCTTTTTAACGAACCTCCGATGGCGGCTGCCGGCTTTATGATTTCGTTCGTAACCGTATTTACGCGCCTAAGGCGAGAGACGGAGTCCTCCAGCTCACTCCACGTCTTGGGAGGAAAAACAATGGACGCGGAATTAAAGTCGTCTTTGTTGTAAAGCATCGCCAAAGTGTCAACGCTCAGCGGCAAAGCGTAAACGAATCCGTCGTCGGAAAAATCCTGCTCAACAACTTTCGGAAAAAGCTCGCGCAATGCCGCGATATTCATTTGTTCGCTCAAAAACGGAATAACTTTATCGTAATGTTTCGGCAACCAAGTATTGTGGAACATAAAAATGTCCGGGCCGGTTCCGGCGGCAAGGGCGTTCACAAGTTCTCTTTCATAAACCACAGGGTCCGTAAATTGGCGGTATTCAATTATCACTCCGCGCCTTTGCGCGGAAAAGCCATCCGCAATCGTCTGAAAAGCGCGGGTGTCGTCAAAAACTCCCCAGGCCATAAGTCGCACATCATCTTGACGTCCAATATTTTCACGGAAACCAAACCAAACAATCAGGCCTATAACAAAAACAACGCCGACTACACTGCCTATTATTATTAATTGATTTCTTGTGAATTGCATTTTATAAACATACCACTCCAGCTATTTTATCTCCTGAGCGGACATTCATTATTTTAACTCCCTGAGTGGCTCTGCCGGCGATTCTAACCGAAGACAAATTTGTTTTTATAATCTGTCCCTTGGCGGAAATCGCCAAAAGCATTTCTTGTCCGTCTATTACGTGCGCTGAAACAATCTGCCCCGTCTTCGCGGTTATTTTCGCCGCCTTTGTTCCGGAACCGCCGCGGCGCTGAATCCTAAATTGGCTGAGCAGAGTACGCTTCCCAAATCCGTTCGCGGTCACAACCAACAAGTGAGCCTTCTGAGCGTCCTTGTTTATTATATCAAGGGAGCTGGCGCGGTCATCTTTTCTCAGACGGATAGCGCGCACTCCAGAAGCGTTACGGCCCATAGGACGAGCGTCCGATTCTTTAAATCTTACTCCCTGTCCCTGCGCTGTTGTAATTATAATGTGATTGCCGCCGGAAGAAAGCTTAACCCAACGCAAGGCATCGCCCTTATGCAATTTAATGGCGATTATTCCGCTTCGCCGCACGTTATCAAATTCATCCAAAGATATTTTTTTAATAACGCCGTTTTGTGTCAACATTACCAAATAATCATTTGTTTCTTGTTTTTTGTCGCTTGTCGCTTTATAACTAACAATCGCGCTTACGCTCTCCTGTGTCGGTATTTCAAGAAAATTTTGCACGGCTTTGCCCTTGGCTGTGCGAGTAGCTTGCGGAATTTCATAAACTTTGGTTTGAAAAACTCGTCCGCGGTCCGTGAAGAAAAGTATATTGTCATGAGTTCGCGCCTGTATGAAATGAGTAATGAGATCCTCTTCGCCGACCTCCGAACCGATAAGCCCCTTGCCGCCTCTGCGTTGAGCGCGAAAAGTTCCGGGCGGCAAACGCTTAATGTAACCGCTTTGCGAAAAAGTGATAACTACTTCTTCCTCAGGAACTAAATCCTCTTCCCTGAATTCCTTAAGGCCGCCGGCGATTAATTTTGTGCGGCGCGGCTCACCGAATTTATTTTTCAATTCCGCCAGTTCGTCTTTTATGACTTTCGAAATTTTCTGCGAGTTTTTGAGCAAAATTTGAAGCTCATTTATAAGTCTTTCCTTTTCTTTAAGCTCGTCATCTATTTTTTGACGCTCTAAAGCCGCGAGCGTCTGCAGGCGCATTTCCAAAATAGCGTTGGTTTGGATTTCCGTGAGTTTGAAACTTTTGATAAGATTTTTCTTGGCGTCTTCGCGGTCATCGGATTTTTTTATCACGGCTATCACCTTATCTATAACCGACAAGGCCTTTGAAAGTCCGGTCAATATATGGGCGCGCTCTTCGGCTTTTTTTAAATCAAACTCCGCGCGGCGTCTGACAACAATTTTACGATGCTCAATGTAGGCGATTAAGACGTCTTTAAGCGACATAATCTGCGGCTGTACTCCGTCGGCAAGCGCCAGCATATTCATATGAAAATCTTTTTGAAGATCGGTATGCTGATAAAGCTGATTCAAAATCTTTTGCGGCACGGCGTCGTTTTTAAGCTCTATAAATATTCTCAAACCCTCGCGATCTGATTCATCGCGAATGTCCCTGATTCCATCAATTCTTTTATCTTGAACAAGTTCAGCCATCTTTATTATCAATTCAGATTTGTTAACATGGTACGGAATTTCAGTAATTACAATATTGAAGCCCCCCTTGCGCTCTTGTATTTCGGCAACTCCTCTTGTGGTAATCGCGCCGCGGCCCGAAGCATACGTCTGCGCTATCTCCTTTTTATTGTAAATAATTCCGCCAGTCGGAAAATCCGGCCCCAACACGATCTGCGCCAAGTCTTCAGAAGTCGCTTTGGGATCTTCAATCAGGCACAGAATCGCGTCTATAATTTCGTTTAAATTATGCGGCGGTATATTGGTCGTCATTCCGACCGCGATGCCCATAGCGCCGTTTAAAAGAAGATTAGGCAATTTCGCCGGAAGAACTTTCGGCTCTTGTTTTGTGCCGTCGTAATTCGACTGCCAGTCAACGGTTTCTTTTTCAATGTCCAGCAAAAGCTCCTCGGAAATTTTTGAAAGCCTCGCCTCGGTGTAACGATATGCCGCCGCGGAATCCCCGTCGATTGATCCAAAATTTCCCTGCCCGTCAACTAGCGGCGCGCGCAAAGAAAAATCCTGAGCCATCCTAACCATCGCCTCATAAACAGCGGAGTCGCCGTGCGGGTGGTATTTCGCGAGCACCACGCCTATAACATTCGCTGATTTCAAAAATTTTGAGGAGTGCGTCAATCCGGCTTCCCACATACTCCAAAGAATGCGGCGATGCACCGGCTTTAAACCGTCACGAACATCCGGAAGGGCGCGGCTGACGATAACCGACATCGCGTAATCAAGATACGACTCTTTCAGCTCTTCGATTATCTCTTTATTTTGAATTTTTTCGGAGTTATTGCTCATCTTAAACGTTTGGGATTAATTGATTCAATGTCTTCGAAATAAAATTTCAGATTCGGAGAAAATACTTCTTGGCTCCGAGAAAAACGTCGGTTCAATTCTGCCGTCAAAAGTGTTCCGCCAGCCACAAATCTCGCCCCGATGATAGAAGCTCCGCGCTTGAAGATATCAGTTGACTGGCTAAAATTTGATTTTTTCTCAATCTCTCCGTAATCGCCCGGGGGCAAATTATCCATCAGCATAAACGCCCATCCAGCGACTATTAAAAACATTGTTGGCGCCGCGAAAATTATAAGCCAGCGCTTTTTTGTCGCGTCTTCACTTTCCCGCAGTTTGTTTATGAATTGAACAAAATTTTGAAACATAATCTTAAATCTTATTTCTTAAATCCTAAATCTTTAAAATGACCAATTCTGTTCCCTTTTCCGACAAGTCCTTTTTCTTGAAAGTGAATTTATCAAGCGGCTCCGCTTGTTTTCCGAACTCTTTCATAAATTCTCTGGTATCTTTAAAAAATGACGGAATAACGATTTTTGGCGCGAGTTGGTTTATAAGCTTAACGGCCTCGCCCTGAGACACAAACGGCTTGCCTCCGCCCGGAACAAAAAGAACGTCTATGGCTTCAAGCCCCTCCATTTCCGTAGCTTCAAGCATTTCGGAAATATGCCCAAGAAAACAAAACCGAACGCCTTCAAAATCAACCAAATATATCGTCTTGATAAACGATTCTGTGGATTCTTTCTTAAGCTGAAAGCCTTTGATGTTTACGCCGAAAGCGTCATATTCACCCGGAGTATTTACGACTAAAATCTCCCCACCCTCTTCTTCGGGGGGCACCTTAACAAGCGTTCTTAATACGATATTCGGCTTAAAACGAAGCGTTGATGGGTCGCTTAAAATGGAAATTTCTCCGCTTTGGCATTTAAAACAGCCCTCGCCGTGCCAAGTGATTATCATATGTTGAATTCTATCAAAAAATCGGCCCAAATTCAAGCTCCGTTGACACTAAGTCCTATACCCTATACCCTGTATCCTATACCCCGCATATGCCTATTCCTCAAACGATAAAAAAGAACAATTCGGAAATGGCCCAGCTTTTAAAACAAGAGCCGGAGATTTTTTCCATACCAAAAATAGGCGATCTAACTGAAGCACGGCTTATAGCCAAAGCATTGCGCGCCGCTTACTTTGATTTGGGGAGCTACGGCAATGGCATAGTATACGGCGCAGAATACATTAACGCCAAAAATGTTATAAAAGAACTAGAAATTGGAGAAACCACCCCGGCGAAAATAATTGACCTTGAAAACGACGAAGGTTACATAGAGTTGTCCATCGCCGAAGCCAGCCAACAAAAAAAATGGCGCGAGGTCAAAGAACTCTTTGAAAAAGACGAACCGCTTAAAGTTAAAATAATAGGAGCGAATGCCGGCGGAGTTACCGCGGAAATCAGCTCCATAAAGGCATTCATGCCGGTTTCCCAACTCGCCAATGAACATTATCCAAGAGTCGGCGAAGGCAACCGTACAAAAATAGCGGAAGAGCTTAAAAAATTCATCGGCCAGGAATTTACCGTAAAAATCATAGATGTCAACACCCGCGCCAACAAGCTTATAATCTCCGAGCGCGCCGCGACGGAGCAAAACGTCAAAGAACTTTTATTAAAATATTCCGTAGGCCAAGTTATTGACGGAATAATATCCGGTGTCGCGGATTTCGGAGCGTTCGTGCGTTTTGCCGATAATCCTTTAATAGAAGGGCTTATTCATATTTCCGAAATTGACCACAAGCTCATAGACAATCCGAAAGATGTCGTAAAAGTGGGCGATTTGATAAAAGCGCAGATTATAGAAATAAAAGACGACAGAGTGTCGTTGTCGCTCAAGGCGCTGAAGCCAGACCCGTGGGAAAAAGTTGAAAAGAAATACAAAACCGGCGAAACCGTCCAGGGCTCGGTGGCAAAATTCAATCCTTTCGGAGCATTCATTAATTTGGACGAAGAAATCCAGGGCATAATCCACGTTTCGGAATTCGGCGGCATAGAAGAAATGAAAAAAGAACTTGAACTCGGGAAATCGTATCATTTTCTGATTGACTCCGTAAAACCTCAGGAAAAAAGAATACTCTTGAAGCTTAAAAAATAGAAGGGCGCCCGACGGGGATCGAACCCGTGTCATCCCGGCCACAGCGGGAAGCTTTGCCACTAAGCTACGGGCACCATATAGACCCTATCCCAATACGTGTATATTCTAAAACAAAAAAACGGCTTCCGCAACAGAGGCCGCTTTGTCATTTGAGCGCGCGGGCGTAAGCCATAATCGCGTTCACGTATGCTTTGCTCCGGTTGTATGCCCAAATCGCCGCGCGTTTGTCATTTTCATTTTCTGACAATCCGTGTACAGCGAGATAGTTAGCTATGCTATGCGTCGCATCAACGAGCTCAAAAAGGTCAATCTTTCCGTCTCCATTGCCGTCAACCGCGTAATACCAATACGAAGACGGGATAAACTGCGCCATTCCAAACGCGCCCCAGGCTGAACCTTTTATTTCAAAAATGTCCCAATTATTTTTTTTGGCAACTTTAATGAAGTAATTGATTTCGCGAGCAACAAACTCACGCCGTTGCGAATACATCACATACCGCGTGTAAAGCGTATTCAAAACTCGGTGCTTGCCGGTATAATTTCCGAAATTACTTTCCAAACGCAAAATAGCTGTTACGATTTCCGGTTCTACGCCGTATTTTTTATATACTTCATCCAACAATTCGCGGTTTTCTTCCAAAAATTTCTTCCCGCGCTGAACTGATTTTGGTATCAAAATTCCGCAATCCGGGTCAAGATAACCGAGAAAACGGCGGCTTGTCCCGTCCGGCAAAACACATTGCGAAATCACGGAATCAAATACAGCTTCGTCCAAGGCAAGGCGTGGATCGGAAAAAATATCGTCAATCTCGTTTTTGGGAAAATTTTTATACAATTCTGACAACAGTTGATTTTTAAGCCGTGCCTCTTCGGTTAAATCGTCCCTCTGGACGACTACCCGATCCGCATCTACGGGATGCGGATTTAGGGAAAAAGCCGGTGGTGAGTTTATAAAATTTATAAAAATCAAAAACGTCAAAACAGACAACGAAACAGCACGTTTCATCTCAATCCCCTTCACGATTTAATGTACTTGAGAATAATTTACAACAGCTTTCTCAGAAAAGCAACCTTATTGGTTTTTTCCCACGGCAAATCCAAGTCCGTCCTGCCAAAATGACCATAAGACGCCGTTTTCAAATATATTGGCCGGCGCAAGTCAAGTTGTTTAATAATCATACCCGGCCGCAAATCAAAAACTTCTAATACCGCTTTTCGCAATTTTTCTTTTGAAACGTTTGATGTCCCAAAGGTGTCAATGTCAATCATAAGCGGCTCCGGGACACCGATTGCGTAAGCAACTTTGACTTCCGCTTTTTTCGCAAGCTTCGCCGCCACAATGTTTTTTGCAATCCAACGGCACATATATGAAGCGGAGCGGTCAACTTTGGTCGGGTCTTTCCCCGAAAAAGCGCCGCCGCCGTGCGAACCAACTCCGCCGTAAGTGTCTACAATAATTTTTCTGCCGGTCAGTCCAGTGTCCGCGGCTGGACCGCCAATGACAAATCTTCCGGTGGGATTAACCAAAAACTTTGTCTTTTTATCAATCAATCTTTGTGGCAGAACTTTTTTAATTATTTTCTCAATAACATCTTTTCGCACTCTGGACAAAGAAACGTCAGCGGAATGTTGAACCGAAATAAGTACCGTGTCCACGCGATACGGTTTACCATCGCGATATTCAATCGTGACTTGTGATTTTCCGTCCGGCCGCAAATACTGAATCGCTCCGGATTTTCTCGCGCGCGCCAGACAACGCGTCAGACGATGCGCAAAAGCAAGAGGAGCCGGCATAAGCTCCGGCGTTTCGTCAGTCGCGTAACCAAACATCATCCCCTGGTCGCCCGCGCCGACTTTCTCCGGTTTTTCTTTTCTGTAATCGCTCACGCCGAGCGCTATGTCCGCGGACTGCTCATGAACAGACGACATAACGCCGCAAGTATTGCCGTCTATGCCATAATCGCTTCTGGTGTATCCAGCGCCGGTAATAACTTTCCGAGCTATTTTGGGAATATCCACGTAAGAATTTGTGGTAATTTCTCCGGCAACGACAATCAAACCATGCGCCACTAGCGTTTCAACAGCCACTCTTGCATAGCGGTCTTTTCGTAAAATCTCGTCAAGAATCGCGTCCGAAATCTGATCCGCGAGTTTATCCGGATGGCCTTCCGTAACGGATTCAGAAGTAAGATATTCAAACTTAGACATTGATAAAAAGTATAGACAAAAAAATTAGCCCGCGCAACGGGGCTAGAAAATTAGTTTATAAAACATCAATGCGCTTAGTTGCTTGATTTTACGCAAAAAATCAAATACAAATGGTTTTATGACGGCGTTAAATGGAATAAAAAACTTTATCCTTGATATTTTGTTTCCGAGGATTTGCGTGAATTGCAATAAATTTCTTAAGTCCGGAATTGTTTGCGATTTATGCCTCAAGCAAGTCAAGATTTATAATGCGTGCGCTTGCGCCGTGTGCGGCAAAAGACTGCCCCTGGCTAAAAAAACCTGTCATCCGAAAGCGCCGTATATTCTTGCCGCTGCCGCCGACTACAACGATGTTATTCGCGAAATCATTCACGTAATGAAATATAAACACATTACTGAAGCGGCTGAACCGCTCGCGAAAATAGCCGAGGATTTTATCGGTCTTTCCCGCCTACCTTTAAAAAACCGGGTAATCATTCCAATACCGCTGCACAAATCGCGCGAACGCAAACGCGGATTCAACCAGGCGGCACTCATCGCCGAAAAAATCTCCTTAGTTTTCAATATCCCGGTTGCGTCCGGCGCGCTTGTTAGAATTAAAAATACGGAACCGCAATTTCAAATAAACTCCCGCACCTCAGGAGATGTGGGGGTAAAAACCGCTAAAGCACAAAACCTTTGCGACTGTTTCGAGGTCCCGAATCCAAAACAAATCGCTAGAAAACAAGTGCTTCTCGTCGACGATATCACGACTTCCGGCGCCACTTTGCGCGAAGCCGCCGAAACGCTAAAAAAAGCGGGGGCTAGAAATATTATCGCCCTTGTAATCGCGAAAGCATAATTATTTTCTCCAAAACAACCATTTGCCGAATTCTATCGCGGCTATGTTGATGACGCCGACCGCCAAAACTCCGGCAAGCCAAATCGGCGGCAGAGAAACGGTGTTAAACAAATTCTGGAAAAACGGGACATAAACTCCGATAAAAGTCAGCGCCAAACCTATAAGCACCGCCCAGACAAGAAAAACATTGGAGAAGGGATTTATACTGAATATACTGCCGTCCAAATTTCGCACCGCGAAAATAAGGAACAAGCTGTAGCTTCCAAAGCTCGCAAAAATGAAAGTCCGCGCCAAGTCCGTTTCAAAACCGAGGTATAAAAGACCCCAATAAAGCCCGAAAAGCAAAGCGCTGGTGGGAACGCCTATAGCTACAATCAGAAATTTCATTAGCGGGTCAAAAAGACGCTCGCGCAAATTAAACGATTTGAGCCGCAATCCGTCTTTGTCTTTCTCAAAACCAAGCGCGATTGCCGGAAAACTATTCGTGAAAAAATTGACCCAAAGAATCTGTAAAGCGTTCAGCGGGAGCGGAACGCCGGTCAATAAAGCTCCGCTTATAAGCAAAAGCCCGTCGGTAACGTTGGAAAGCAGATAAACCAAAGTTTTTCTGACGTTATTCATCGTTTGCCTCCCCTCTTCCACGGCTGCGACAATAGTTTCAAAATTATCGTCAAGCAAAACCAGATCGGCGACGCTTCGCGCCACTTCGGTTCCCGAACCCATCGCGATTCCAATATCCGCCTGCTTTATGCTCGGCGCGTCATTTACTCCGTCTCCGGTCATTGCCACAATTTCACCAAGTTCTTGAAAACCCTTGGCAATGCGAAGCTTGTCTTCCGGGCTTACGCGAGAAAAAATTCGCGTTTGCGGAAGTCGCTTTTTAAAAATATCGGGGCTAAGAAGAGAGAGCTCGGACGAATCTATAACGCCGTCTTTTCCAAAATTGATGCCGACTTCGCGCGCAATCGCCTCGGCGGTTCCTCGATGGTCGCCGGTAACAATCACGATTTTTATTCCGGCTTTTTCCACGCGGCGAATAACGTCTTTTACCGTCGGTCTTACCGGGTCGTGGAAAGACAGAAGACCCTGAAATCTCAATTCCGACAATTCCAGATCACGCGAAAAAACAAAATCCTTTCCCGCTTCAATATTCTTTGTTGCGACGCCAAGCACCCGCTCTCCTCCATACGCCAATTTATTAATGGTGGCGTATATTTCGTTCTTTTTCTTTTCATCCACATTAGAATGCCGTAAGAGGACGTCTGAAGCGCCGTGAAAAACCAAACGATGTCTGCCGCTTTGATGAATCAGGGCAACAGCAAATTTTTTTTCGGCGCTGAAAGGCATTGAACTTAGAAGTGGGATTTCTTTTTTTACAGCCGGGAGAAAAATGCCTTTTTGGGCCGCGGCCCGCACCAATCCTTTTTCCAAAGGCGTGCCGATTAAACGCCATTCGTCTGGAGGATGCAACGGATTTTCTATAATTATGTCCGCGACAATAAGAGCGTATTCTAAAATTTCTTTCTCGTTTGTGTCGTCCAGGGGAATAACACGGTTAAGTTCCATTTGAGCCATGGTCAACGTCCCTGTTTTGTCGGTTAAAATAACCGTGGTACTGCCAAGCGTTTCCGCGGCAAGCAATTTGCGTATAATGCCCTTTCTCTCCGCCATGCGCTGAACGCCAACGGCCAAAATAACCGTAAGCGCTATCGGCAATCCTTCCGGAACGGCGTTCACGCCGATGGCGACAGCCGTAATAAACATGTCAAATGGCGATTGGCCGTAATAAATTCCCAGAGCGAAAATAAAAATTGTGAGCGCGACAATAATTCCTCCGGCGCGGAAACTGAAACGAGTAATCGCTTCCTGCAATGGCGTTCTCTCGCCTTTTGTCTCGGCTACAAGCGAAGCAATTTTTCCTATTTCGGTTGTTTCTCCGGAAGCGCAAACCACAGCTTCGCCGACGCCCTGAGTGACAAGCGTACCGGCGAAAATCATTGAACGGCGATCGCCTATGGCGGCATGAAGGTCTGCCGACTCAATGGCTTTTACAACCGGCAGAGCTTCGCCGGTTATAATGGATTCGTCAATTTCAACGTTATTAACGAATAAAAGACGCGCGTCAGCCGAAATGCCGTCTCCGCGCGAAAACTTGATTATGTCTCCGGGAACAAGGAATTCGGCGTCTATCTCCTTCTCTTGCCCGCCGCGCATTATTTTCGCGCGCGGTTTAAGATAGGTCTTGAGCTGCGCGAGCGCGTGCTCGGCTTTATTTTCCTGATAAAAACCGAGCAGAGTATTCACGATGACAGCCGCAAAAATAAAAATAGTATCTGTGTAATGTTCTATAAAAAACGTAATTGTTCCGGCAACAATCAAAATAAAAATAAGCGGGTTTTTGAATTGCCGCAAAAAAATCAAAAGTGGCGTCGCGCGCCTCTCTTTTTCGATTACGTTCTTGCCGAAAATCTTTAAACGCTCCGTGGCCTCCTCTTCTGACAGACCGGTATCGCTAGATGTTTTCAAAATTTCCAAGACCTCGCTTGCCGGCAGAGCCCAAAATGAACGCTTCTGAATATCCGGATTTAAACTCATCTTTATAAGTATACCCCGCTTTTTTAATACCTTCTACGAAATGGATGTCGCTGATAGTGACGCCGTGGTTCATCGCGCCGAATCGGCGGTCCGGTATAAGCGCGAGCCGGTGGAAGGTCTGGAATCCGGGAAATCGGCAAAGTTTTTCTGACTAATCTTTCGATAGCGCGTAGTTGGACTCTCTGATCCGGCGTTACCAGCGAGATGGCGTGCCCGCCGGCTCCGGCGCGGGCGGTGCGGCCAATGCGATGCACGTAATCTTCGGCGTTAGTCGGTAAATCAAAGTTGATCACCAACTCAATGCCGGTAACATCAATACCTCTTGAAGCGATGTCAGTCGCGATCAGCGCGCGGTATCTTCCAAATTTAAAACCATTCAGCGCCTCTTTGCGCTGGCTCAGAGAACGGTTGGAGTGAAGCTCGGCGGCGGTGTGCCCCATATCGCGAATTATTTTGTTTAATTTTTTCGCTCCGAATTTTGTCCGTGTAAAAATAAGAGTTGAGCCGGAATATTGCTGAAGCAATTTTTCCACGAGGCGTACTTTGGAATCTTTAGGAATGACGAAGATTTCTTGCGTCACTTTTTCCACGGTCGTGCCGGAAGGCGCCACTTCTATCCGAATCGGCAGTTTCATATAGGTAGTGGCCATTTTCATAATTTCGGATGGTATGGTCGCGGAGAACATCATCGTTTGCCGATCACGCGGAAGCGCTTGGAATATCTGCTTTATTTTCGGCGCAAATCCCATGTCCAGCATGCGATCCGCCTCATCCAATACTACAATTTTCACAGTATCCAAGCGCAAAGTTCTTTGCCCCAGATGATCCATTAGCCGTCCCGGTGTGGCGATAATAATCCACGGACCTCTGGCAATGGCCTGCTTTTGCAAGAACATGGAAGCGCCGCCAATCAGCACCGCGGTGCGAAGCCCCATTTCTGCCCCAACTTTCCGCAAAGCTTCATCAACCTGGAGAGCCAGTTCACGAGTCGGTAAAACAATCAACCCTTGTCTCTTGGTGTTATTGAGACACTGAATCATCGGGATGCCGAAGGCCAAAGTTTTGCCGGTGCCGGTTTGAGCAACCCCAACCAAATCCTTACCCTGAATAGCGACTGGAATCGCCTGTTCTTGAATCGGAGTCGGATTCTTATAGCCCAGCCTTTCCAGCTTGCTCAAGATTATCGGGGCTATACCTAATGATGTAAATGGATTCATCCCGTTAGAAATAGGACGCGGACGCAGAAAGCATCTCGCGCTCTGTTATATTACTTATAATTTTTGACCTTTTCGTATATGTCATATTTTGATTACGCGTCCGTGATTTCTAACGGGATCATATTTCTCATTTAGCGTTTCCGTAGCGAAGCGGCTTCTAACGGGATTCATTTTTCGGATTCTATTCTATTTAATATCTTTTTTACGCTTTCCACACTGTCCCAATCGTAAGTGGAAATGACAGTAGTGTTAGAATTTATTTTTTTCAAAGTTTTAAACTTTTCTTTTATTTCTTCTGACGACAATAAATCGCTCTTGCTTAAAAACAAGTATTCGGACTTTTCCGCCAACTCTTTATTATAACCTGCCAGCTCTTTTTTGATTAGCTTGTAATCTTTGGCCGGATTTTCGGATTCCGCGGAAATTAAATGGAAAAGGATTTTCGTGCGCTCAATGTGCCGCAAGAATTTTATTCCCAATCCCTTGCCGGCCGACGCTCCCTCAATCAGTCCGGGGATGTCCGCTAAAATTAATTTGTAATAAGTACCCAGATTCGGCTCCAGGGTGGTAAAGGGATAATTAGCTACTTTGCTTTTGGCTTGGGTCAGTTCGTTTAACAAGCTGGATTTTCCGGCATTGGGCAAGCCGATGATTCCGACATCGGCGATTAGTTTAAGTTCCAACCTGGTAGCGAGGCTTTCCCCCGGCAGACCGTATTGGAATTTTTTGGGACTGGTTCGGTGCGGCGCTCGAAATTTAAAATTGCCCTTGCCGCCGTGGCCGCCCTTAACTGCCAAAATTCTTTCCCCGATTTTTACGATCTCCTGAATTTCTCCGGATTCAATTTTATAAATTACCGTGCCAACTGGAACTTTCAAAATCAAATCTGCGCCGTCTCTGCCGTCGCGGTATTGGCTTCTGCCGTCTTCTCCGTCTTTGGCAATCGCGTCCTTTTTATTTCTGAATTGATTTAGCGCGCTTAAGTCGGAAACTCCTTCAAAATAAATACTGCCACCGTTGCCGCCATCGGCGCCGGTCGGTCCAAGGGCCATTTTATTCTTTTCAAAAGCTACCGCGCCTCTCCCGCCGTTCCCGGCGCGAACTTTTATAGTTACATCGTCAATTAGCATGTCGGTGCGTAGTATATGTTAAAACGAAGCTAACTACAAGTTTTTTCTATTTGCGGAAGGGATGGGAGTCGAACCCACAAGCCCTTGCGGGCGCCACATTTCGAGTGTGGTGGAATACCATTATCCGACCCTTCCAAATTTTCGATGTAGCCCCACGGGGAGTCGAACCCCGGTTGCCGGCTTGAAAAGCCGGCGTCCTAACCGCTAGACGATGGGGCCTTATTTTACCCTAGCTTTGATTTTTAATTTTACACGTTTATGCTATAATCTCAAACATGGTTCAATTTTTATTCCTATACGACGACTGGGCATTGCTTGCCCTACGAGTCATCTTGGGCGTCATTTTAATCGCGCATGGCTGGCCGAAAATCAAGGACTTGCGCGCGACGGCGGGAAATTTTGAGAATATGGGCTTTAAGCCGGGAATCTACTGGGGCTCGATAGCCGCGACGGTTGAATTTTTCGGAGGTATTCTTATTATTGCCGGTTTTCTTACGCAATTGGTTGCCGCATTAGTCGCGATTCAGCTCGTAGTCGCAACTTGGTTTCTTAGATTTAAATTAAACAAGTCGCTCGTTGGCGGATATGAATTTGAGCTTTTGCTCATAGCGACGGCGCTCGCGCTCGTTACACTCGGCGGAGGAACTTATTCGTTAGATGACTTCTTCTTTATTTTCCTCTACTAATGCTCCAGCTATTCAAGATGAATCTGGTTTTTAAATTCATCTAATTTTTTCTTGAGCAAGGGATATTTTTTCAAATCTGAGTTAATAGTTTTAAGCGCCGAATCGCGCGCGGCTTTTATAAGTTCAATATTTTGAAGAGCGTGCATGGCTATATCCGGCATTCCGGTTTGGCTTTCGCCTAAAAATTGTCCAGGTCCGCGTATTTCAAGATCTTTTTCCGCGAGCTCAAATCCGTTTTTTGCTTCCATCAGCGCTTTAAGGCGCTGATGAGTTGTTTTGGCCGAAGAGTCTGTAAACAAAAAACAAAACGATTGGTGCTCGCCGCGCCCAACCCGACCGCGAAACTGATAAAGCTGGGCAAGCCCAAATCTGTCCGCGCCCTCAATCATCATTATCGTAGCATTCGGCACATCCACGCCAACTTCAACAACGGAAGTGGAAACAAGAATTTCCGCTTCGCCTCGGCTGAAATTTAACATCGTTTCCTTTTTTTCGTCGGATTTCAATTTGCCGTGTAGCATAGACACGCGCAAATCCGGAAAAATCTTTTTGGATAACTTTTCATATTCTTCCTTAACCGCTTTTACGTCCCAAAGTAATCTGCGTTTATCGGCAATACCGTCGGCGTTAATCTGCGTATCCGCGGATTCTATTCTCGGACAAATAACGAATGCTTGCCGTCCCTTTTTTATTTCTTCGCGTATGAATTTATATGCCTGAGTTCGATTTGTCGGCGCTACGATTTTAGTCACAATCGGCTTTCTGCCTGACGGAAGTTCGTCAATAGTTGAAAGGTCTAAATCGCCAAAAATTGTTATTGCCAAGGTTCGCGGAATTGGAGTCGCGCTCATGCTTAAAAAGTGCGGAATCAATTTCGAAGACGATGACGCTAGAGCCGCGCGCTGTTGAACGCCGAAACGATGCTGTTCGTCAACCACTACTAAGCTCAATTTTTCAAAACCAACACCCTTTTGTATTAAAGCGTGCGTGCCGATTATTATTTTGATTTCGCCATTTTTTATCTTTTTCAAGAAATCGGTTTTTTTAACTTCGGTTTCTAAATTTTGACCGTAACAGACCTCGGTTTCTTTGGCGGTAATAAGGCCGATTCCCGCTTCCTGCGAACCGAAAAGTTTTTTAAAAGTAAAATAATGCTGTCGCGCCAAAACTTCGGTCGGAGCCATAAATGCTGTTTGCAATCCGGATTTCGCGGCAATTAAGGCGGTTATTGCCGCAATGACGGTTTTGCCCGAACCGACATCGCCCTGCAAAAGACGGTTCATCGGCTGCGCTTTTGCGATATCGCGGATAACTTCCCACAACGAACGTTTTTGCGAAAACGTAAGCTCAAACGGCAAAGATGCCATTAAAAATCTCGCGTATTCAATATCGCTAGGAATCGACGTGGCTTTTTCTTCCGCGAGCGCGGATTTCGCGGCAAAGTTGCCAAGCTGCAGCATAAACAACTCTTCAAACGCAAAACGTTTGCGCGCCTCGGCAGATTCTTCAATCGTTCGCGGAAAATGAACTTGCCACAATGCTTTATTTATTTCCGGCAAACCGTTTTCTTCAAGCGCTTCCAGCGGCAAATGTTCTTGAATTGGTTTTAAATTTTTAAGAACGATCCGCGCTAAATATCTTATACCCTTGGAAGTTAGGCCCCTTGTTTCCGGATATATCGGCACCAGCCGGCCGGTATGGCTTGTCTCCCCGAGTGCCTCATTTGTGGCTATTTCGTACGCCGGATTTGACATATACAAATCGTCTTCCGAAAAAACAACTTTGCCCGCGAGATTTACCGTTCTGCCGCGACGCAAAACGTTTCGCAGATACGGCTGATTAAACCAAACGGCGCGGGTTGAACCGGTTTCATCTACTATCCATGCTTCAAATATCGTCATTCCTCGACGCCAGCTTCGACGCAGGGAAGTGTCCTGAATTGTTCCTCTTATTGTCGCGACTTGATTCGGTTGAAGATCGGCGATTTGATAAACCGTTGAAAAATCTTCGTAGCGGGACGGGAAATGCCACAACAAATCCTTGACGGTTTGGATCTTTAATTTTTTCAGCCGCGCGAGAAACCTTGGCGTCATTCCTCGTATTCTCGCGAGTGGAATTTCCAAAGTCATCATTCTGCCGCGAATTATAACATTTTTAAAATAAAATAAGCAACAAAAAGACCGCCAATGGCGGCTTTGCGTCTTTCGTTTCTCAGCGGTCATCGGAGCCCTTGCGGGGTCGTCGTCGCGGTGAGTAAAAAGACATATAAATTTAAACGAGAAGCGCGGGCCTGTTATAGCCGGGCAAATCCTTGAGCGACCGATTAAGAATTAGCTCCACTTCTTCGTTGGACGTTGTCTTTCTCAGCTCTTCAATATATTCTGGAAGCTTTTTCAGATTCTTCGGGATTCGACCGCCTCCAACTGCCGGAGTGTTCAATATGTTTAAAATAGCTCTGATAGGAGCGTTCTCGAGAACATCCATTAGTTTTTCTTGCGTCAACGGCGACTGTGGCGCGCAAACTTTTTCCTTCTTTTTCTCCTTGCGGCTCAATAGCAAAACCAAAAGCACAAACGTCAAAAATGTCAGCCCCATCACAACAACAGAAAAATAATTAAGCTCGTCCTTGACAAACTCTAATTGTTTTTTGGTTTCCACTAGTTTCTTTTTCGCAAGAGCCGATTCTTGCAAAGCGGTTTTCATCTCATCGTCAGCGGCCCTAATCTCTTTGTCGGCGTAATAATACATATCCGCGACATGTTCAATGAGCTCGACTTCAGCTTTTTGCACTTCGGCTTCCGGATATGCCGGAACGTAAATCTTATAACCGGCGAGGATCAAATCCCTGCTCTTGATGGCCGGGTTGTCCCGATTCAATTCCATAATTATTTCCTGCGTTGTGTTAAGCCGTTTGGCTATCAAGGTCAAGTTTAGGCCTTCTGGAATCACATATTCCATCAAACGCATTTTCGACGTTACTGCGGTTACTTTTTTCGTGGCAAGAGCGTATGGCGCCCCTTGCCGTTTCTCTTCATCTGCTTCAATTACACGAGAAAATACAGCAGGGTCGCGAACCAATTGCTTAATTGTTTCTTCAAGAGTTATTTCTTTGTTTTCATTTTCCGCTCCTTTTCCGGTCTCTTCCGCTATTACTGACGGAATGCCCACTACAATACCTTCAACAAATGACGTGGCGGCGGAAAAATCCGCAAAAATCAGACCAAAAAACAAAGCTGCGAGAATTTTTTTCATTCGTGTCGCTCCTTATTTGATTGGGAAATAACGATAGTAGCATATTAGAAAACAAAGAAATTGTCAACTTGCTTTTATTTTCGCGCCCTATACGGTTTTAGGTATTGAAAACCGTCGGACACCCGATCGGCAAAGTCGATTTTAGGGTGCACCCCCCGGGGATCGAACCCAGAACCTTGCGCTTAAGAGGCGCCTGCTCTGCCAGTTGAGCTAGGGATGCAGTAGTTAGAATTTCAAAAGAGAGTGGACTTTATGTTCCTTAAATTTTTCGCGGCCATTCATGCTTTCCAATTCAATCAAAAACCCGAGACTGATAATATCGCCACCGACATTTTTTACGAGCTTCACCGCGGCCTCGGCGGTTCCTCCAGTCGCGAGAACGTCGTCAATAATCGCCACGCGCTCTCCTTTTTTTACAGAGTCGGTGTGAATTTCCAAGCTGGCGCTGCCATATTCAAGATCGTGCGTCTGCACTATTTTGTCATACGGCAACTTCCCCTTCTTGCGCACTATCACCATTCCGGCGTTTAAAAGATACGCCACCGCCGAAGCGAGTAGAAATCCACGCGCATCTATGCCGACCACCTTATCAACTTTTTCGTTCTTAAAAAATTCGGTCAGTCCGAATATTGATTGATGAAAAGCCTTTTTGTCTTCAAGGAGCGGGGTAATGTCCTTGAATTTAATGCCGACAGTCGGAAAATCCATTATTTCCCGTATTTTTGATTTTAAATATTCAATGTCCATTTCCCTTGCTGATTATACGCAAGTATCCCATCTTTTTCAACAAATCATATTATATAATCATTTTTTTTCCGTTCTCGTAAAGAACGAACTTGTACTTTTTGAGGGCGCGGAAAAGTTGTTTTTCGGGAACCACAGCTTCCGGAGCAAAACTCCCTCGTTTTGAAATGTCTCCGTATTTAATCATTTCCGCGATGATTGCCGCGGGAAATCCGGTGTCAATATTGCAACCGGCATTTTCCCACCCCTTGAGCGGCGAAATGATGTATTCCATTAGAATTTTTTTCTTTCTGCGGTTTTTGCGTCCGTTGATTTCCACCCAAAGATTTTCCCACTCTTTGTATCCGCGCGGCATTTTCATTCTCTTGAGCATCTGCGACAAAAATTTTGAAGGAACAATTTCTTTGCCGTCAAAAATAACGAGGCGCGGGTCGGCAAACGTAAGTTTCGCCAAGATATCAATGACTTTTTCTGAATGTTCGGGGAAGCCGGAATAGAAGCGGATATTTTTAACTCCGTATGACTTGAAATAATGGAAAAAGCTGTAGATCTCAGCGTGTTCGGCAAGAAAAATTTTCTGAGGCCCTATTGCCCTAAAAAATCTTACACGCGCGGAGTCACGCGGGCGCATCCGTCTTAATCGCCCGCTTTGAATATAAGGCGCCTTATTAGTATATTCTTCAAGAATGCTCTCCATTGAAAACGGAACAACAAATTTCTTGATGTTTGAATCCCACGCAAAGCCAACGTCAATGGACCTGATTGAATCAAATTTTTTTGAAGCATAGGCAAGCATAACGTTTCCTATTCCGGGAACCGAACCGCATCCGGTTATGGCTGTGCGTTTTATTTTTTTGAACGCTCCGTTAAGTCGCAACTGTTCCCTGGTCATATGGAACCATGAACCAAGATCAATGCAGTGCCTCTGCGCCGCGAGACAAACCTTAAAAACATCCAGATTCCAGTCGCCTTCGGCGCAATTGATTACTATTTCCGCTCCGGATTCGTGAATGGCGCCAATAAGGCGGCCGGAATCCTTAACGTCCACAAATTTAAAAGTTGCGCGTTTTTTATGCAGCGTCAATAAATTTTTTATGCGAGACAATGCTATGTCGGCGCAAAATACACTGTAACCTTTTTCAAGCAAATATCTTGCCACGATTGACCCCTGCATTCCGTCAGCGCCAAGAATTATAAAATCATGTTTCATTTTTTTATTTTAAACTACGCGATTGATGCCCCCAAAAGGAATTGAACCTCTATCTTCTCCTTAGGACGGAGCTGCTCTGTCCGTTGAGCTATGGGGGCAATTATCAATTTTAGCTTATAGCTTATAGCTTAAAACTTTTAATTGCAAGAAGATTATTGAAAAAAAGAAAAATCACGACTATACTTCATTACAGATTTTTGGGCCTATAGTTTAACGGTAGAATATCTCGATGGCATCGAGAAGACCGGGGTTCAATTCCCCGTAGGTCCACCAAATTTGACCGTCTTTCTCAAATCTGGTAGCATTTCTACTGTACTTTCACACAAAGGGCTGAAAAGTGAAGAAATCGCTCTGGGGATTGCTGTTTTCAATTTTTACGTTATATGGTTGCAGTACCGTCAGCATTATGCCATCCGACACAAACACGACTATCGGTGGATTGGGACTGATCAATGTAACGAAAATTTACAACGCCATTGAACCATATCACACCACCCTGGCTGACCTTAAACAATCCGGCTTTGACCCGAACGAAACCAAAAACATACTGCGCCTCGGACCCGAAATTTTGAGAACCGATATATTTATGAAAAACTCTTCAGTCAAAATGGAAGAGTTACCGCAGGGTATTCAAGATTGCTTCAAAAAATCCGAGGAGTGCTTGGGCTATCAAATTTCCGAAATCGAACAAGAACGCCAAGGGCAAGGTTCGTTTCTTATGCGCTGGCTTAACTTCAAGCGCGAAGACCTTGTGTCCGAACGAAAGGCGGAAATTTTGTTTCTGGTCAAAAACGGTTTGGTTATTTATAAAACATGGCTACAAGGAACTGGTCCAGCGGGCACAAGCCGTCTTGAAATCAAAAAAAATCCCCTCGGTCCTCTCCAAGAGATATTTTTCCCCGGGAAAAAACTACTTCCTTAAAGGGGAACGCAATGCTGCAAATAAGACGTCTGAAACGAAACCAAGTCGACGAAAAACTTCTCTCTGAAATAAATCGCCTCTGGCTGCAGCTTTCGCCCGACAGCGAACCGCTTACGCTTGCACGTCTTAAAGAAATCGCGCGTCAGAGATTCTACTGTATGGCAATATTAAAAAATCGCTCCGAGCCGGCGAAAATTGCGGCAATTGGCAGTATCCATTTCGTTAGAGATTTTCACGGTCTTATCGGCTATGTCAACAACGTAGTCGTTAATAAGAACTGCCGATACGCTGGCATAGGCACGAAAATTGAAGAACATTTTACCGAACTTGCAAAAATCCAAGGCGCGAAATTTATAGACGCCACAAGCAACGACAAACACGCGCCGGAATTCTGGCTAAAACACGGCTGGCAAAAAAGAGAAACAAACGTTTTCAGAAAATATCTATAAAAATTGACCCCGTTCCAATTTTAAGGAACGGGGTTTATAATTTTAGCAGTTATATTTTGAGGTGAGGGCCCGTAGCTTAGTGGCAGAGCATCCGGTTTGCATCCGGAAGATGGGGGTTCGATTCCCCCCGGGTCCATATGGTGGGGTGGCCGAGTGGTTTAAGGCGGCAGTCTTGAAAACTGCTGTACCGGAAACGGTACCGTGAGTTCGAATCTCACCCCCACCGCAATTTTTCGAAATTCAAAACTGGAGAAGAAAGAAGGTCGGCGCGAAGCGCCGTCTGTTCTGCATTCCCCCCAAAAAACTCTGAATCAGAAAGGGTTTTCCACGCTCCGCGTGGCTCAAAAAGTACGGTTCGATCCTTAATTAAAAAGTTCGAACCGACTTTTTTGAACAAATGAGTA
>MGIR01000008.1:25318-42876 GCA_001793855.1 Candidatus Wolfebacteria bacterium RIFCSPLOWO2_01_FULL_45_19
TATTTTCCTCATTTGTTCGGTCGTTTGCCAATTCCATATTGTATTTCAAAAACTTCTCAAAAATCTCTCCATTATACCTCATTAGACCCGTGTAAATAGGATTTTTGAGAAGTTTTTGATAATTCGACACCGCAAGCTCTCTACCGCCTTTTCGCTTCAATCCAAGCGCGTTAAATTTGTCGCGGACTTCCCGCAAAGTGAAGTTTCCGGTTGCGTATGCCTCAAATGTCTTTTTAACTAAAATTGAAAGTTCGGGATGTGGCACAATACCTTTTCCTTTCTCGTTCACATATCCAATCGGGGACATTTGAGGCCATATTCCTTCCTTCACTTTGTTTCTATGTCCACGATTGATGAAAAAATTTCTTTTGCCATTCATTGATAAATCCTTTTCCTTTTCGTCAAAAAAGCCCTTTCAAATCCTAGTCGAGTCCCGCTAGCGGCGGGACGAGGTAACCTCTGCAAATTTGCATTTTCCCAACTGGCGGTGTATTCTTGAAATAGCTTGAATGGAATTCTGTCCTCGTCCTGAGCTTGGCCGAATGGACTCGGAATGGGCGGGCAGGCAAAAGAAATTTATTCATATGAAAAGGTTAATATTTTTTCTAATTTTTATAATAATTGTAATTTTCATTTTTACTCGTGCTCCTCAAAAACCCTCTGAATCCGTATCAACCAAGTTTGCAAGCGAACAAGAAGTTAAAATTATAGGTTATACCGGCCATGCTATGGAGCCGTCCATCTCTAGAGATGGACAATATTTGTTTTGGAATAGTCTTAACGATTCAGTTGATACAAGTATCTTTTATGCAAAAAGGTTGGATAATTCGAATTTCCAGTTTGTTGGAAAAGTTGACGGTGTTAATGGTCCACCACCCCACCTTGACGCAGTAGCTAGCGTGGATATAAACGGTAATTTTTATTGGGTCTCGACCCGTAATTATCCCAATATATTTGAGAACTACCAGTCTGGAAAATTCAATGATGGTGCAGTAACAAACATAGCACCCGTCGGCGGAGACTTTTATATCAAAGAACCTGGTTGGCTTATCATGGATGCTGAAATAAGTCCCGACGGCAAACTTCTTTTTTTCGTCAACGCCAAATTTACGGGTGGAGCGTTGCCGGTGGAATCTGATATTGGAGTTGCTCATAAAGTTGGCGATAAGTTTGTTAAAGACTCAAATTCCGAAATTCTTTTACAGAATGTTAACACCAAAAATACCTTGGAATATGCGCCTTCGTTTTCGGTAAATGGTATGGAGATCTTCTTTACTCGTGCCCAAAAAAACATTGGTACATATATTTACTTGAGCAGCAGGAATTCTCTTGACGAGCCTTTTGGAAAGCCGGAGCTTCTCGATATCAAGGGTGATCTTCCTGAAGCACCATCAATCAGCTTTGACGGAAAAACTCTGTACTATCACAAGAAAGATGGCGAATATTATAAAATATACAAGATGGCCAGGGTTCCTTGAATTATCTTGAGCGAGAATTTGCCACCAAAGAAAAACTTGAATTTGAGCTATTTTTAAAATACACCGCCATTTTGTTGCTTTTTACCGTCGATTTTGATATTTTATCTCTAGCATTTCGACGTTTTAATCCATGGAGAAAACTGATGCACGTCTTCAAGAAGATGGACAGACGAACTGCTTTTCTGATTGCTATTGCAGTCATAATAATATCAGCACTGGCGCTTGGATGGTTGACAGAAGCATGGATAATCGCCGTTCTTGTTGCGCTTCTCGGAATTTACGCCATCCTGCACATATTTTAGGAATTGCCGCCGTTAAAATAGAGACGCTTAATATAGCGCCTCTTTTTATTGTTTAAAAAGACCGGTAAGATTTAAATATGCTCCCGCCGGAAATTATGACAATTCTAATCGCGGCCGCGCCAATAGCGGAAGTGCGCGTTTCCATTCCTTTTGCTATTCACGGCTTGGGGCTTTCGCCCTTGTCCGCGTATATTTTTTCGGTCATCGGCAATGTTCTTCCGGCTTTTTCAATTATCGTAATCGGCGCCGTCGCAAACTGGCTATCGCATCATGTCTATTTATTCAATCGCTTTTTCGCATGGCTTTTTGAACGAACGCGGCACAATCACCATGAACGCGTCCTGCACTGGCAGGAATTCGCCTTGTTGATTTTAGTAGCAATTCCTCTCCCCTTGACCGGTGTTTGGACTGCGTCGGTGGTGGCCTTTGTTTTTGGAATTCCGTTCACGCGCGCTTTCCCATTCATCGTCGTCGGCTCAATGCTTACGTCTTTGATTATGCTGATTTTAACTTTGGGAGTTGTTCAGTTTTTTACACAATAGAAGGCTCGGCTGGCTGTTCGCCCTTGATTTTAAGATATTCGTCGGTAATCAGCGAAACAATCATGGCAAGCGGAATGGAAACGATAACACCGAGCGCGCCCCCAAGTTGTCCTCCAGCAATTGCAAAAAATATCAGAAGAACAGGATTGAGATCAGCCGCTCGCTTCATCAAAAGCGGAACAATAAGAAAATTTTCTATTATTCCGTTTATGAAAAAATACATTACGGCCACAATTATAGCGTGCATTGGTGAAATCGCCAATGCCAGCAAAATAGCGGGAATTGAGGCGATTATTGGCCCTACAAACACAACATAGTTGAAAAGCGCTGAAAGAACGCCGAGCGTAAGCGCGTACGGAACACCCAAAATCAATAATCCTATCATAGTCAATAATCCGACTATTATTGAACTTATGGTCTTGCCCCAAAGCCATCCGCCCATGCTTCGCCTCACTTTTTCAAAGAAATACAGAGCATAATCGCGGTGCGCCGCCGAGGCAAAAAGCAAAACAAACCGACGAACTCCATCTTTCTGCATATTTAAAAGCATGGCCACGAAAACTATGACAAAAAACGACATGACTCCTCCGAAAACCGTAAAAAGAGTTCCTATAATCGTTTTGGAGCTTGCCGCGATCGTTTCGGAAACTTCGCTTATATTCTGCGGAAAATTCAATGCCGACTGCTGGTAAAAAACGACAGAATCCTTCCCTAGGAATCTATCCACGTAAAAAGAGTAGTTTGAACTAAAATTAATAAGTTCGTTCGCGAGTGGTGGCAAAACCAAATAAAGCAACCCGCCAAAAACAGACAATATCAATATATAGATCAAAATCGCCGCGGCCGAACGCGGCATTTTCGCGCTTAATCTTTCAACAAGGCCATCAAAGGCGATCGCGAATATAAAAGCCGCGAAAAACATCAAAAGAATGTCGCGGATAGAATAAGCGAGCAATAAAAATATAGCGGCGGCGCCTAAAGCCGCGGCTATATGCAAAATCGGCGAATGCAATATTCCTTTTTCTTCTATGTGATTATGGGAGTTCAAAGTCTCTTAACAAAACATCAACACTCTCAAGATCGGCTTTTAATTCGACTTCGAAATCGCTTAGATTGGTTTCCATCGAGCCTAAATCGGTTTCAAGTTCTTCGATCGTGTCGCCGGGAGTTAATTCAATAGCTGGCCGTTCCGCCGTAGTTATTACGATATAGTAAACAGCGGCTATAACAAACAGAACGAGAGCAACGGTTATAAGTATGACATTTATTTTACTTTTATTGTTTTCTTGGTCCATGATTTATTTTATAAACTATTATTCTCCGCCGCGACGATGGCGTTTTTCAATTCCTCAAGCACGCTCTTCAATCTTTCTCTTAGCGGCATTATTGTTTCGTCGCGAAGACGATTATGATCCGCTCTTAATTCCCGAATCGCCGAACTCATTGCCTGCCCAACCGCTTCAACATTTTCAAGAGAAACCACGTATATTTTGGTTTTTTGTTCCAAAACTCTCTCACGCGCGGTATTCACGGCCGCGTAAGCCGCGTCTATTTTCAACCGGGCCGAAGACACATCCAAACCGCGCTCCTCAGTCATACGATCGGCGCGTAAAACCATCTTGTCCAAAACATTCACGAAAGAGTCAAGACGATGAAAATAGCCATCAGTCAATTTGTCGTTTATGAAATTAACCCGTTGAGAAAGTCGTTCAACTGCCTGAGCGCGTCGTTCATCGAGGCGATCCGTCGCCTGCTGTCTAAGCTCTTCCCGATGCTGGCGAACTTCTTCTGCTTTCTGAACGCGAATCTCTTCCGCTTGCTGACGCGTTTCCTGCCGCCTCAATTCAACCTCTTGCCTTCGCCCTTCCATTTGCTGGCGAATCTCCTGCTGTCTTAACTCGGTTTCCTGTTTGCGATCATCAACAATCGCCGAAGGCCCTTGAGCCAATAAGGCAAACGATAAAACAAAAGTTAGATACATCATAATTAAAGCTTAACTTGTTGAATATATCTGTCAAGTATATAATAATTGTGGGTAAATAAGACCATGAAAGAAAAGTCAAAAATAATAGACACAATACAGGAAGTTATGCCGGCAGTGGTTTCAATAGCCATTTCTAAAGATCTCAAAGAGGTCCAAAAAGAGATTTCGCGCGAATTGCCATTTTTGCCGAACTTTGGAGACCATCTTCAAATTCCACAAGAAATGGTTGACGCTCACGGCCGGGTAAAAATCGGTGGCGGTTCAGGATTCATAGTCCGCGAAGACGGAATTATTTTGACAAACAAACACGTAATAATGGACTCGGCGGCCAAATACACGGTTATCACGAATCAAAATAAGGAATATGAATCTAAAATTTTAGCGCGCGACCCGATAAACGACATCGCCATTTTGAAAATTGATCCGCAAGCCGGTGAAAAATTGCCCAAAGTAAAACTCGGAAATTCTTCGGATTTGGAACTTGGACAAACTGTTGTAGCCATCGGCAATGCCCTGGGCCTTTTCAAGAACACCGTTTCTTCCGGTATCATCTCCGGCCTCTCACGCTCAATTTCAGCACAAGCCGACCCAAGCGCTCCTCCGCAGGAAATGCGCGGCCTGATTCAAACCGACGCGGCAATAAATCCCGGTAATTCGGGCGGGCCACTGGTTAATATATTCGGAGAAGCCGTTGGTATCAATGCCGCGATTGTTTTCGGAGCTCAAAATATCGGGTTTGCCATCCCTATCAATTCCTCCGTGCGCGACCTTAGCGATTTGAAAAAATTCGGACACATCCGCAGGCCTCTGCTCGGCATCCGCTACGTTACGATAGACGAAAATTTGAAAGCAAAGATGAAACTGCCGTTTGATTACGGCGCGCTGGTAAACGGCGAGGGTTTTGACGGCCACGGCGTCGTGCCAAAAAGTCCGGCGGATAAAGCAGGAATAAAAGAAGGCGACATTGTTTTGGAATGCAACAACGAAAAAATAACTAAAGAAAAAACAATTCAGGACTTTCTTGAAGAACTTGGAGCCGGAGACGAGATAAAATTAAAAATTCACCGCAAGGGCAAAAACATGGAAGAACGGCTAACTCTCTCCGAAAGAAAATAAAAAATATTTCCCGCCTTATTTCACTCCATAAACGGGAGCCAGCTTCTCGCTCGGCCCGTTTTCAAAACTAAAAAACGGGATATCTGACTGAAAAACGACAAAGGCGAAAACGACGACAATTAACAAAATAACCGCAAATAAGATAGGCATTATTATTAATATTAGAATATTATTCTACCGTCACCGACTTTGCAAGGTTGCGCGGCTTGTCAACGTCACATCCGCGTTCCGCGGCAAAATAATACGCGAATAATTGAAGAGGCAGTGCGGCCAAAATAGGCGAGAGCATTTCAAGCGTCTTTGGCACGAAAATAACGTCATCGGCGTATTCACGGATTTCTTTATCGCCTTCCGTCGCCACGGCAATAACCGGACCACCACGGGCTTTAATTTCCTGAATGTTGGAAATTACTTTTTCATAAACTGAGTCCTTTAACGCGATAAAAACAGAAGGAAAATTTTCGTCAATCATAGCGATTGGTCCATGCTTCATTTCACCCGCCCCGCATCCCTCGGCATGTACGTAAGAAATTTCCTTAAGCTTCAGAGCTCCCTCCATCGCCGTCGGCAAATTGTATTTTCTGCCAAGATAAAGAAAATTCTCGTATCGGTTATATTTCTTCGCAATCGCCTTAACGCTTTCGGATTGTTTCAAAATCTGTCTAATCAAGTCTGGCAATTTCTGAATCTCTTCGGCGATTTCTTTGCCGGTTTCCACGGACATATTCCGTTGTCTGCCAAGAAGCAAAGTCCAAAGCGCGAGTATCATCGCTTGCGAAGTAAACGCTTTTGTTGACGCGACTCCTATTTCCGGGCCGATATGCTGATAAACGCCGGCTTCGGTTTCTCGGGCTATCGTTGAGCCGACTACGTTAACTATTCCGAGAACAAGAACGCCTTTTTGTTTTGCTTCGCGCAAAGCCGCCAAAGTATCCGCGGTTTCACCAGATTGAGAAATCGCGAGCACCACGTCGCCTTCCTTAAAAACCGGCTTGCGGTATCTAAACTCCGAAGCCAAGTCCACTTCAACCGGAATACCGGCGTATTCTTCCAGCATATATTCTCCGATTCGTCCGGCTAAATACGCGGTGCCGCAAGCAACTATGAACAATCTTTTCATATCGCGAAGTTTTTGCTCAACTTCCGCCAGTCCGCCGAGTCTTGCCGCGCCCTCTTCAACCAGCAAGCGTCCGCGGATTGAATTTTCAATCGCCTCCGGCTGTTCAAAAATTTCCTTAAGCATAAAATGCTGGTAGCCGCCCTTTTGCGCTTCTTCGGCGGTCCAATCAATTACCGACGGCGCTCGCTCGATTATTTTATTTCCAAAATCGGATATTTTATAGCCGCCTTTCGTCAAAACCGCAATTTCGCCGTCGTTAAGATAGATTATGTTGCGGGTATGTTTCAGCACCGCGGATGCATCAGAAGCAATAAAATATTCGCCGTCGCCAATGCCTAAAATAAGCGGGCTGAAATTCCTGACGGCAATTAATTTTTCCGGCTCACGCTTGTCCAGAATCGCGAAACCGTAAGTGCCTTTAATCTGCGCTACCGCAAGTCGTACCGAGTCCTCTAGGCTTCTAGATTCTAGATTCTGGCTTCTAGATTCTTCAATTAAGTGCGCCACAACTTCCGTGTCCGTTTCTGAGACAAATTTATGACCGCGCCCAATCAACGCGTTTTTAAGTTCTTTGTAATTTTCAATTATGCCGTTATGAACCAGCCAGATATTTTTTTCACAATCGTGATGCGGGTGCGCGTTTGACTCGGTAACGACGCCGTGCGTTGCCCATCTTGAGTGCGCAATGCCAACACTTCCAGGAATATCCGCATCGGCTAAGTCGGCTTCCAAAACCGAGATTTTACCGACGGCTTTTTTACAAAAAACGCTTCCATCCCCGATGACAGCCGCGCCCGCCGAGTCGTAGCCGCGATATTCCAGGGCTTTTATTCCATCAAAGATAATCGGCAAGGCTTTCTGTTTTCCGATGTAGCCGACAATACCGCACATGCCGTCATTGTATACTTAAATTACGATATTTATCAATCGCTTGGGAATATAAATTATTTTGCGCGGCTCTTGAAAACCGATATGTTTAATGACTTTTTCGCGTCCCAAACTAATTTTTTTAACCTCTTCTTCGGTTGTGTCCGCCGGCGCTTCAACAGTGTCACGCGTTTTTCCGTTAATTTGAATAACAAGCGTGAAGGTGTCTTCTTTTATTAATTTCGGATTATATTTAGGCCAAGATTCCAGGTGAATACTTGTTTCTTGTTTCTTGTTTCTTGTTTCTTGCCATAGTTCTTCGGTCATATGCGGCGCGAACGGAGCTAAAAGTTTTAAAAACACTTCATAATTCTTAATCCCCAATTCGTGACTCTTTTCAAATTCATTAAGCAAAATCATCAGCGCGGAAATCGCGGTATTAAACTTGAAATTCTCAATGTCCTCCCCTACTTTCTTGATGGTTTTATGCAACAATCTTTCTAAATTGTTATTTTTTAATTTTGAATTGTCATTTTGATTTTTGATTTTTGCATTTTGAATTAACTTCCATACTCTCTGTAAAAACCTATGTACCCCCAATATTCCATGTGGATCCCACGGATACGCGCCTACTTCGTTATATGGCCCGATGAAAGCTAGATACATTCTTACGGAATCCGCGCCAAGTTCATGCACATATTGATCGGGGTCAGCCACATTGCCTCGCGATTTGGACATTTTTTGACCGTCCAGACCGAGAATCAAACCGCGGTTGAGCCGCTTGGCGTACGGTTCATTGCCGACTTCTTTTGGTATCAAACCGAGATCGTGCATCGCTTTATAAAAAAATCTGGAATAAAGGAGGTGCATGGTGGTATGCTCCACGCCGCCTGAATATAAATCCATCGGCATCCAAGTCTTGAATCTTGAATCTGGAATCTGGAATCTGGATTTATTTTTTGCCAAATACGCAAGATAGTACCAGGATGAGTCAACAAAGGTGTCCAGAGTATCCGTTTCTCGCTCAGCGGAACTTTTGCACTTGGGACATTTTGTTTTCACCCATTTTTCCGCTTTAGCCAGCGGCGACCTGCCGTCACCTGTCGGTTTATAATCTTTTATCGGTGGCAATTTTACAGGTAAATCCCATTCCGCAACCGGAACCGCGCCGCATTTTGAACAATGAACAATGGGAATTGGACATCCCCAGTATCTCTGACGGCTGACAACCCAATCGCGCAATCGATACTGGGTTTTCTTTTCACCGCCAACTTTTTTTACGATTTCATCTCTACCAACTAACGGCTTGTCAACTATTGGCAAGTTGAATTTTTCAGCAAATTGCCGGTCACGTTCATCATGCGCCGGCACTGCCATAATCGCTCCGGTACCGACACTGCCCAAAACATAATCCGCGACCCAAACAGGAATTTCTTCTTTGGTCGCGGGATTTATCGCCTTTACTCCTTTTAATTCCACGCCCGTTTTGTCCTTGGCTTCCTCCTGTCGCTGTAATTCAGTTTTCCGCCCCGCTTTTTCAACATATCTTTTAACCTCTTCTAGATTCAAGATTCTAGATTCTAGATTCTTAACAAGCGAATTCTCCGGCGCCAAAACCATATAAGTCGCCCCGAAAATAGTATCGGGCCGAGTGGTAAATGCGAGAATTTTGAATTTTGAATTTTGAATTTTGAATTCAATGACTGCTCCTTCCGAACGTCCGATCCAATTCTTTTGCGCTTCCTTAATTTCCTCTGGCCAGTTAAGTTTTTCCAAGTCGTTGATGAGCCGTTCGGCGTAATCCGTAATTTTAATGAGCCACTGCTTCATCCGACGTCGCTCAATTTCCGAGCCGCAGCGCTCACAGCAATTGTCAACAACCTGCTCGTTCGCAAGAACAGTTTTGTCGGTCGGACACCAATTCACCGCCGTTTCAGCTTGATATGCAAGTCCCTTTTTAAAAAATTGAAGAAATAGCCACTGCGTCCATTTGTAATATTCCGGGTCGGAAGTAATCACTTCGCGCGACCAATCGAAAGACGCGCCCATGGAACAAAGTTGTTTCCGCATAAAATTTATGTTGCCGTAAGTCCATTTCCTTGGATTTATTCCACGCTTTATAGCCGCGTTCTCTGCCGGTAAACCGAACGAGTCGAAACCAATGGGAAATAAAACATTAAATCCGCACATCCTTTTGAAACGCGCGTAAATGTCCGGAACGGAAAAAGCGTACCAATGGCCGGTATGCAAATTGCCCGAAGGATACGGAAACTCAACTGAAGTATATAAATTCTCTTTACCGCGCGCTTTGTCCGGAGTCTTATAAATTTCCGTCTTTTTCCAGACATTCTGCCATTTTTTCTCAATTTTCCGAAAATCGTATTTTTGAGGCGCCATATTGATATCTAAGAAACATTATACTACAATTTCTGCAGATTGTTTGAAATAAAAAGGTGCTCTATGAGGTTTCTGCATTCTGCCGCAATAACTCTTTTAGCGCTTTTTCTCCAGCTTACGCCGTTAATTTCATATGCCCAAAATTCAACGCCCGATAACTTGATTAAATCGATAATTGAAAACGCGGCACGAATAATGGCCGAGGATCCGGAAATTACGGCGGGGAACAGAAAGGGGGCGGTTGAATTGACCGAAAAAATAGTTGCTCCGCATTTCAATTTCGTCCGCATGACAACGATTGCAGTGGGAAAATATTGGCGCATGGCAACTCCGGAACAGCAAAACACGCTGGTCACGGAATTCAAGACGTTACTTCTTTACGTTTACACCTCAATACTTTTAAACTATAAGGATTATGAGATTGCCGTAAAACCCGCGCGCATGCGCCAGGATGACGCCGATACCATTATTGTGCGGGTTGAAGTGAAACGCGCCGGAACATCCCAGGCATTGGTAATTGGCTTAAGCTTTGAAAAAATTGCCGAGGAATGGAAAACATACGATATCTCCATTGACGGCATAAGTTTGATTAGTTCGTACCGCGAGTCGTTCGCAAACGAAATAAAAAAGAGCGGCATTGACGGTCTTATTGCGGCGCTTATCAAGAAAAACCGCGAATTAAAACAATCTGCTCCGTTGTAAAGCGGAGCTTTTAAGTACATAATCAAGTCAATGAGATTGGCATTATATCGCAAATATCGGCCGAGACGCTTTGAGGATCTCGTGGGGCAAGAAGCGACGGTTGAGATACTGCAAAACGCGGCGCGGCTTGACCGCATCGCGCACGCGTATTTGTTTTACGGAGCTCGCGGAACCGGCAAAACAACCGCGGCGCGGCTGGTGGCGAAAGTCGCGAATTGTGAAACACGACAGACGAATGTCGCGTTTAAAAAAACAGGGGAGCCGTGCAATAACTGCCGTCCATGCAAAGAAATTGACGCGGGGCAGGCATTAGATTTGGTGGAAATAGACGCGGCATCCAATCGCGGCATTGATGAAATACGAAATATCAGAGAAAGCGTGAATTTGGCGCCAACTTCTTATCCGTACAAAACTTTCGTAATAGATGAGGTGCACATGCTCACGCGTGACGCGTTCAATGCCTTGCTGAAGACACTAGAAGAACCGCCTAGTCACGTTATTTTTATCCTCGCGACCACGGAATATGAAAAATTGCCGCCGACAATAGTATCACGAACGCAAAAATTTCATTTCAAACGCCTGCCGCTTCAAAAAATAATCCAAAAAATCTCCGCGATTGCCGTCGCGGAAAAAATTGACGCCGAACCGCAGGCGCTGGAGTTTATAGCCGCGGCCGGAGAAGGAAGTTTTCGCGACGCGGAATCGCTATTGGACCAACTGTCCGCTTCAGGCGATAAGCTTAGCGTGGATTTAATTGAAAGGAATCTTGGACGAATCGGTTATGCCAAAGTAACTTCTTTCGCGGAACTGATTCTATCCGGAAATCTACAAACTTCGCTCGCTCACCTTTCTGACATATACGATAACGGTTACAATCTCGTACAATTCAACAAAGAACTGATTCACTATCTGAGAAAAGTTCTTGCCTTGAAATTTGACCCCTCGCTTGCGGCTACCTTTCAAAACGAACTCACCTCGGAAGAATTAAAAGCGCTTAAAAAACACGCCGCCATTATAGACGAAAAACGGCATATTGCCTTGCTTAAATCATTAATACGCGCCTACGGCGAAATGCGCTACAGTCCGTTCGCCATAGTACCGCTGGAAATCGCCATTGTAGAAAATCTATTCTAGGGACTTGTCTATGATATCACGCAAATCAGAGCCTTCCCGTTTCGGACGGGATTCGCGAAGCGGTTGTATTTCTCCGCTTTTGATTTTTTCAAGACATTCTTTGCAATAAACCGGCCGGCCGGGCTGAGGTTCAAACGGCACCTGAGTGGATTTGCCGCAAATGGAACAATTCACCTGGTATTTAACTCCCCCGACTCCTTCAGCCATCATCCCGGTCCAACGATTAATTTCTTCTTCAACGGCCCAGCGCGGACGAGCGTAACGCTTGCGCGAATTAGTAATAATAACTTCCTCTATCTCCGCTTCGGCGTGTGTCTTGAATGGCATAAGCGTTATCGCGGAAAATGGCCGCGAAGTTACGCCGTCAACCATAAGCTTTAAATAAATACTGTAGTTAGGAAGGCCAACCATATCCTGCGGCATCAACTCGGGCGAAAACTCCTCTTCCAGAAATTCCGCATCCGCGGCGCCCACGCGAAAAACAACCATCGTGCCCACGTTGCCAAATACCGCGTCGCGCACCTTGGTAGAAACGTCGGTAACCAGCTGGCCTATATACTGATGCGCGATTATGAGATCAAGCCGGTATTTCCTCGCTTCGGAAAGAATACTGGCAAAAGAATCTGTGGCAAAATTTTGAAACTCGTCAACATACAGATAAAAATCGGTGCGTTCCGCTTCGGGAATACGAACTCTTTCCATTGCCGCGAGCTGAATTTTTGTAATCAGCATCGCGCCCAGCAATTGAGAATTGTCTTCGCCGATTCTTCCCTTGGATACGTTCACCAAAAGAATTTTGCCCTCATTCATAATCTTGAATATGTCAATGGTGCTTTTCGGCTGGCCGACGATGTTGCGAATCAGCGCCGTGGAAAGAAATTGTCCTACTTTATTTTGAATAGGCGCTATGGCCTCGTTGCGAAATTGGTCGCGCCATCGCTCATATTCGGTAATCCAGAATGCTTTAACAACCGGGTCTTTTATATTGGCAATGATTTCCTGCCTGTAGTCCTTGTCCACAAGGATACGCGTAATGCCCAGAAGAGTTGAGCCGGGCGTATCAACAAGCGCCAAAACGGCGTTGCTCAAAATATATTCCATTCTCGCCGACCAAACGTTGGACCATATCTTTGTAAAGATTCCCATAAGCCCCGAAGCAACCAAATGCTTATATTTCGGATCGGAAATTTCCAAAATATTAAATCCGATGTGATATTCGTCATCCGCGGGATTGAAATAAATAACGTCGTCCACGCGCTCTTTGGGTACTTTTTTAAGCAAATCCTCAACGAACTCGCCGTGCGGATCAACCACGCACAAGCCTTCTCCGTTTGTCATGTCTTGAACCGCGAGATTGTGCAAAAACGCCGTTTTCCCGGTGCCTGTCTTGCCTACAACGTACATATGCTGTCTGCGATCACTGCGCTTTATGCCAAAAAGTCGATTGGCATTCCTAAAATCGGTTCTACCGAAATAAACAACGTCTTTTTCGTTTATTGCGTCCATAATGATTCAATTATATACTCTAAATATGCTTGAATCAATTTTTTATTTCATCGTTTGGGTTTTTGTGCCGACAATTTTAATATTGACGCTTTGGGCCGTCGGGACCATAACCGGCAATATTGAGGATGAAAGAAGACAAAGAATCGCCAAGGCGGGATTCTGGGGAGGATTTATGCTGTTCATAATCGTTATGCTTTACCAAGTCAGCGCTTTTATAGTCGCCGGTTTTCCAGAACATGAAATTTTCGGAGGATTTGATATATGGCTGGCTTTAATGGGGGGCGTAATCGGTCTCGTCTCTTTTTCTGTGGGCGGGAAAATTCTTTCTCAGAGCGCGGTGGGATGGATAATTCTTGTAATAATTTTTCTGAGCTTTTATGCTCTTCTGCACTATCTCTTTATAAGAACATACAACGAGCTTCTGCTATCAATGATAGCCGGACTGACCTTCGGAGTGTTCGCTTTTTTCGCGAGTTCTCCGGCAACGATTAAAGAATTTCTCAAATCGCAGTCCCTGGAATAGATAGTTTCTCTACATTCTAGATTCTAGATTCCAGATTCTATTTTCTAAACCTATGCCACACAACCAACAGCGGGCTGGCTACAAAAATTGACGAATAAGTTCCGGCAACGATTCCGACAAAAAGCGTCAGTGTGAAATATTTAAGCGAAGCGGGTCCGAAGAAATAAAGCGCCACGAGTATAAAGACAAGGGTCAAAGAAGTGTTTATTGAGCGCGCCATTGTTTGGTTGATGCTGTTATTGACTGTCAAGGCGAAATCCGCGTCGCGACGACTCAGTAAGAGATTTTCCCGTATGCGGTCAAAAACAACAATGGTGTCATTTACCGAAAAAGCAATCACTACAAGCAGAGCCACGATAAAATTCGTGTCAATTTCTATTCCATAAATGTAGCCGAGCAAAGCAAACAAGCCAACGGGCAAAATTACATCATGGCAAAGCGTAATCAACGCTACGATGCCATACTTCCAGGAAGAAACTGGGTGTGACACTTTTCTGAAAGCAAAAGCGACAAAAAGCGCTATGGCGATTATAACCAGCCCAAGCGCGATAAAGGCGTTTCTTCGCAGTTCCCGGCCGATGGAGGGACCTATCGCCTCGTAACGCAATTCCTCAACTTCGCCGAATTTTCCGCGTAAAGCCGAAAGAATTGCTTGATGTTCGCTTTCCGAAATATCGCGCATACGCGCAATGTATCCGCCAAACTCCAGATCGCCGGTCAGAACAAGTTCTGTTACCTTTGCCTCCGCGAACGTGATGCGGATATCCGCGTCGGACATGCCTTGTGTTTTAATGACAAAATGCCACAAAGTGCCTCCGGCAAAATCTATACCCTGCTTGAAACCAAAAATCGAAACAGAAATAATACTCGCAAACACAAATAATCCCGCGATTGTTAAAAATATTTTACGATTGCCGATTATGTCCATGCTATTTAATGAAAACTCTCAAGAATGATTTGGTTACGGTAATCGCGCTGAACATGCTCATTAAAACGCCGACGAACAGGGCGAGCGCAAACCCCTGCACAAATCCCGAAGAGAAATAATAAAGGATCACCGCGCCGAGCATGGTCGTTATATTTGAATCACGAATGGACGACCACGCGCGCTTAAAACCCTCCTCAACGGCGCTTGGCCGAGAAAGGCCTCGTTTAATCTCCTCCTTGGTCCGTTCAAAAACAAGAATATTCGCGTCAATCGCCATTCCGATTGAAAGGATAAATCCGGCTATTCCGGCAAGCGTCATAGTCATTGAAATGCCCTTAAACACGGCTAGTGTTAAAACCATATATATAATAAGCGCCAACGCCGAAAAAATGCCAAGATAGCGGTAATAAAGGAGCATAAAAATTATAATTGCGATTGTGCCAATTAAACCGGCAAAAATCGCCTGCTCCAGAGAAACGCTTCCCAGCGTTGCGCCTACACTTGTTTGGCTTACCAAATTTATCGGCGCTGGAAGAGCGCCGGCATTAAATCGCTCAACCAACTGTCTTGCTTCGGCAACTGTGAATCTTCCGGTAATCTGTGCTTTTCCTCCGGAAATTTTTTCCTGAACCACCGGAACGGAAATCGACTGATCGTCAAGAAAAATAGCAAGGGGCAACCCCATGTTTTTCTCCGTCAATCGTTCAAATATAATCGCGCCTTCAGAATCAAATTCAATTGATATCGCAGGCTGATTGGTGTTTGGATCAAAAGTCAATTGCGCCCCGCGCACATAACGGCCGGTAAGCTCCGTATGGACAAAATCAATAACCGTTTCGCCATCAATTTCCACTTCTCCGGCTTCTCTAAAATCCAGAACCGGCGTAGCGCCAATCTCCCTCACGGCCTCTCCCAATTCAACTCCGGCTAACTCAACTATGATGCGATGCGAACCGCCTTGAAAAGCCGTGCGAACTTGCGGCTCCGCGACTCCGAAAAGATCCACTCTTCTTTCTACTACGTCACGAAGTCCGTTCATAACCGCGTCACGGTCGCTATCTGAAACGCGGGACATATCTACTTCGTAAATCAAATGGCTACCGCCCACTAAATCCAGACCAAGCCTCCATGGGCTAAATTTTTCACCAACGCCAAGAGGGAAAACCCCCACACCAAAAATTTTGGTATATGGGTAAACAAAAAAACCCGCCGCTATCGCAAACGCGACAATAACAATTAATATACCTGTAGATCGGCTTCTGGACACGAAGTTATTTTCGCATTATAGCAACTCTAACAAATTCCGCAAACAAAGAGTGGGGTGAAAGCGGCCGTGACTTAAATTCCGGATGAAACTGCGAGCCGACAAAAAACGGGTGAACCGACTTCGGCAATTCCGCTATTTCCATCAATTTTTTATCCGGAGAAAAACCGGAAAAAATCAGTCCGCCTTTTTCAAGTTTTTTTATGTACACCGGATTAACCTCATAACGATGACGGTGCCGCTCAGAAATTAAATGCTGTCTGTATGCGGAATAAGCGATTGTTCCTTTTTGCAAAACCGCGGGATAAGCGCCGAGACGCATTGAACCGCCGTATCTTTTTTTGTCTAAAATTTCTTTTTGGTCCGAAATAAGATCTATAACCGGATGAGGCGTTTGCGGATTTACTTCCGTTGTATGCGCCCTTTTAAATTTGGCAACATTTCTCGCAAACTCAACAACCGCGAGCTGCATTCCGTAACAAAGTCCGAGAAACGGAATTTTTTTCTCGCGGCAATAACGTATGGCGGATATTTTGCCTTCAACTCCCCTGCCTCCGAATCCACCCGGAACAATTATACCGTCATAATCTTTCAATTTTTTAATATCCAATCTTTCGGCATTCAACCACTCAATCTCCGGCTTGCGGCCAGCCGCGTAAGCCGCATGCTTTATGGCCTCTATTACCGAAATGTACGAATCCGCCAAAATGAAATCGCCGGTGCCGAAATACTTTCCAACAATTCCGATTTTGATTTTCCTGGAAGACAAACGCATTGAACGCGCCAACCGCATCCAGCGGCGCATATCCTTTTTTTTGGATTTCAATCCGAGCTTCTCAAGAATTATTCCGCTTAAATTGTCTTTTTCAAAATTAACCGGAATTTCATAAATGCTTTCAATGTCCGGCGCGGAAATAACATCTTCTTCGCGCACATTGCAATTGAAAGCAATTTTATCTTTTCTTTTTTTATCAATCGGCGCCGCGGCGCGCGCGAGAATTATGTCCGGCTGAAGCCCGGCCGCGTTCAAGCTTCGTACCGCGTATTGCGTTGGTTTGGTTTTGAGTTCGCCGTCTTTGCTTAAAAGCGGTAAATAGCTCACTAACGCCAGCAAAACATCGCCCGGTTTTTTCAGTTTGAGCATACGCACCGCTTCCAAAAAAAGAATGTTCTGGTATTCTCCGACCGTGCCTCCAATTTCAACAATTACGACCTCCGCCCTGATTTTTGCCGCGGCACGATTTATCCTTTCTATCACTTCAAGCGGAATATGCGGCACAACTTCAACGCATTTTCCGTCATACTCCAAATTTCGCTCTTTTTGAATAACGGAAAGGTAAACACTTCCGGTGGTCATGTAATTCGCTCCGGTCAAATCGCGACCCAAAAAACGCTCGTAATTACCCATATCCTGATCGCACTCCGTGCCGTCATCCAAAACGAACACTTCGCCGTGCTCGGTCGGGTTCATAGTGCCGGCGTCAACGTTTACGTAGGGGTCAATTTTAAGCGCGGTTACCTCGTAACCGCGCGCCTGAAGAATTTTGCCGATTGAAGCGGCGGCAACTCCCTTGCCCACCCCGGACATCACTCCGCCGGCAACAAAAATATATTTAAGCGATTTTTTCGACATACTACATAATACTAAAAATCCACCGTACTCGTCCCAGCCCCCTCAAACAAGGTTCTGAACGG
>MGIR01000009.1 GCA_001793855.1 Candidatus Wolfebacteria bacterium RIFCSPLOWO2_01_FULL_45_19
TTTGAACCGTTTCGGGTTATCCACACGGCTATTGACTTGTAATAATCGCTCGGTATATATTAAGGGTATCCATAGGAAGAAGCATCTCCTCGGGTTCCGTCCCTTGGCGGTGCTTTTTCATTTATATTCAAGCTTTTTTCGTAAATTATTCATAAATACAATTTTCTCTTTCGCTTCTTTTTTAAGCAAAGTTGAACAAGTTTCCACATAAGGACTCATCACAAAGCGCAATTTATTGTTTTCATAAAGATATTTTACCAACGAATAAAAGTCGCCGTCGCTCGAAACAATTATTGCCTTATCATAATTTGGTAAATCAATCATAGCTTGCAACACAAGATCGGCGTCTATATTGCCTTTTATATTTCCGTCACCATCGGGAATAGTTGGTTTGAATACCAATACGTATCCCTCTTTTTGTAGTTGCGAGTAAAGCGGCTGATTTCCAGAAACATAGCCGATAAAATAATACGCGGTAGTTACGGAATATTTCTCCGCAAAATATCTTCTAAAACGTGCAAAGTTCAATTTCCATCCCAAACTCTGAATCCCAAGATTAAGATTTTGTCCGTCGATAAACGCGAAGTTGTTTTCTTTATTTTGCATATACCCCCTATTATCCCAAAAACGGCGCAAAAAATCAAGCCAAAAAAACCCGACACACGTGTGTCGGGTTTTTGATTTACTTACATAATCCGACGATCGCAGAATATGTAAGTAATTTTGAACTTATTCCAATCGTAGCGCTTCTCTAACATAAAGATAACGGTTGCTGGGGTCCCAAAGCATCCAGCCGTCCGTTACGCCGGCGTCGTAGGTTGCCTGGATTTGGGCCTTTATTTTTGCAGCGTCGTAAATAGCGCCCAAATCAAAATGCTGAAGCCAAGGACGTAACTTTGACGCAGATTCTAGATTCTTTAATCGCTGATTCGCGCTTGCCATTGAATAATTCACGACTTCGTACGGATGTGCGGCCGGATTTTCAAATCCCAAAAAGGTGCGGGCGTAATGCGACGCATAAACCATCGGCGCCACAGCGTCAAAATATTTATAGGCGTCTTCCAGCGACTGACCTATGCCCAAATCGTCGTAATTTACGGTAACCAAACCGAAAAGGTCGGCGGATATTACAATGCCATTCAACTCTTTGCGCAGATATTCAAAAAAATCTCTTAAAACGCTTTGCTTAAGGGTCGTTGTTTCCTGAAAAAACGGGTATCCGATTTCCGAAAGTTTTCCGTCCGAGGCGAATCTTATGTAATCAAAATTTATCTCGTCAAATCCCCTTTCCGCCGCGTCTTTCGCTATGGCGATATTGTAATCCCACGCCTCTTTCGCCGCGGGGTCTACCCATCCCAATCCTTTGTTGTCATACCACACTCCTCCGCTAACTTTATTCTTGAGCGCGAGATCGGGACGCGCCTTCACAAGCAATGGGTCCTGAAAAACCGTGGTGCGCGCGATAACGTAAATACCCTCATCGTGCAATTGTTTTATTAAAGCGTTTACGCGCGGGATTCTTATTTCTTTCGCGCGATATTTTATAACGTCTTCGTTTTGAATATCATAAGCCACATAACCGGAATAATCTTTGATGTCTATGACAACCGCGTTTAGTTCCGTTTCTTTAATCAATTTAATAAGCTCATTCATCCGCGATGGCGTCCCGGCAATCCAGCTTGTAACATAAATCGCTTTTATGACTTCGGGCGGGTTGGGGAGCGGCTTTTGGTTTTCTATACCCTGTATGCGCCCAGGATTAGAAGAAACTACTCTCGCGACTTCCGCGGGTTCTTCAATATCTTCCGCTTCCTCCGCGTCAAACGCGGCTTCGGGAACAGATGAAAGCGAATCGGAAGGAGCCAACGCAACCTCGCGTTCCATATTCAGAAATAAAAATAAACCGTATAAAAACGCTGTAACAACGATAACGACTATGAAATATTTGAGCATGTTATATTATATATTAAGGAATATTATATGAAATATCGCAAGGACTTGACCCCGCCCCTGAAAAGCACCGACGCAAAGCGTCTAAGGGTTAAAGCGCTCTTCATGGGCGGGGTTGACAAAGACAAGGATAAGCAGATATAATTTCTTACTATAAATGCTCGGAGATGAAGAAAAAAATGACAAAGCGGAAGAATATCTGAACGGCTGGAAACGGGCGCAGGCCGATTTAATAAACTATAAAAAAGACGAGGCGGGGCGTCTGGAGGGGGTCTTGAAATTCGGCAATGAAAGTATTTTAATGGAAATTATCTCAGTCACAGACAGCTTTGATTTTGCGCTCGCGTCTATGGAAAAAACTGGTCCAGTGGAGAAAGGAATTTGTCTGATAAAAACGCAGATTGACGATTTGCTGAAGCGGCACGGGATTGAAAAAATATTCGCCAAGGCCGGAGACGTTTTTAATCCAGCCATGCACGAAGCCATCGCCACGGCAGAAGTCAGCGAACAATCCGGAACTATTGTTGAAGAAATTGAATCCGGGTATACTTTACACGGAAAAGTCGTAAGACCGGCGAGAGTAAGAGTCAGTAAATAAAAAATGCCAAAAATATTAGGAATAGATTTAGGAACAACCAACTCGGCGATGGCCATTGTGGAGAACGGCGAGCCAAAAATAATTGAAAACCAGGAGGGCAATCGCACCACTCATTCCGTTACCGCAATCAATAAATCTGGCGAACGCCTAGTCGGTTTGCTCGCGAAAAGGCAGGCCGTTACCAATCCGAAGAACACTATATCGTCGGTAAAACGGCTTATCGGCCGCAAGTTTTCCGACTCAGAAGTCCAGCACGACAAAAAACTCCTGCCATATGAAATTAAAGAGTCCTCTTCCGGGGGTGTGGAAATAAAAATGGCCGACCGGTGGTATAAACCGGAAGAAATTTCGGCGATGGTGCTTGCCAAACTTAAAGCTGACGCGGAGAGCAAAACCGGAGAAAAAATAGAAAAAGCGGTCATAACCGTGCCGGCTTATTTTGATGACAGCCAAAGACAAGCAACCAAAAACGCGGGAGAAATCGCCGGACTTAAAGTGGAGCGCATTCTGAACGAACCTACTGCCGCAGCCCTTGCTTACGGCCTTACCAAGAAAAAAGATGAACAAATCGTGGTCTATGATTTCGGCGGCGGCACTTTTGACGTTTCTGTTCTTGAAATTGCCGAGGATACGGTTGAAGTAAAAGCCACCGGCGGCGACACACATCTCGGAGGCGACGACTTTGACAAAAAAATAATCGATTATCTGGTTATTGAATATAAAAAACAAGAAGGCATAGACATTTCAAAAGACCCTCTGGCACTACAGCGCCTGAGAGAAGCCGCGGAACGCGCCAAACACGAATTGTCGGTTTCGCTTGAAACGGAAATAAATCTGCCGTACGTAAGCTCGGACGCTTCCGGCCCGAAACATTTTCTAATGAAGCTGACGCGGGCAAAACTTGAATCACTGGTAATGGACGAGATTGAACGTTCAATCAAACTCACCAAAGAAACAGTTAAGTCCGCCGGTTTTGAGATGAAAGACGTTGACGAAATAATACTTGTCGGCGGACAAACCAGAATGCCGGCGATGCAGGAAGCGGTTAAAAAGGCCTTCGGTAAAGAGCCGCATAAAGGCGTGAATCCGGACGAAGTCGTTGCCGTCGGGGCGGCAATCCAGGCCGAAATACTTGCCGCGAAAGAAGAGGGTAGAAAACCAGCCGGAGAGGTAAAAGACGTACTGCTTCTTGACGTAACTCCATTGGCGTTTAGCATTGAAACCTTCGGTGGAGTCGCGACACCAATGATTCCAAAAAACACAACAGTTCCCACCGCCAAGACGCAAATATTCTCCACGGCCGCCGACAATCAAACATCGGTTGAAATACATATAGTTCAGGGAGAACGCGCGATGGCCGCGGACAACAAAACTCTCGCGCGGTTCATACTGGACGGCATTCCCACGTCGCCGCGCGGCGTACCGCAAATAGAAGTTACCTTTGACATAGACGCGAACGGGATACTGAGCGTTTCCGCAAAAGACAAAGCGACCGGTAAAAGCCAATCAGTCAAGATTGAAGCCAGCACTTCCCTTTCAAAAGATGAGGTTGAACGCCTAAAAAACGAAGCGGCGCAATACTCCGAACAAGACCTCAAAAAACGAGAAATCGCGGAGACAAGAAATCAAGCCGATAGCTTGTTGTATCTCGTCGAAAAAACACTCAAAGAAAACGCGGACAAGATAACCGAGGAGCTAAAGAACGAAATAACTAAAAAAAACGATGCCCTGAAGATCGCTAAGGACAGCAATGATATAAACGCGATAAAGACCGCGACGTCAGAATTGTCAACAGAACTTCAAAAAATCGGCAAACAAATGTATAATAAAGAAGATGGCGGAAGTAAACCGGATAAAGGTAGTTGAACAAGCCGAGATTGACACTTCTTTGTGGAAAATTTCGACCATTGGAGCAGTGGGTGCCACACTGGCCGCGCTTAGCGGCTACGCGCTGTTAATGGCATTTGAAAACGAGAATGCGCTTTATTATTTTTCTTCCGTAGCAGGCCTGTTTATATTTCTAAACATCTTCATTCTTCAAACCCTGCTAATAAAATATTTTCAAACGCAAATTGTCATAATAATCGCTGAAATAGCCGCCTTTTCCGCGTTCTTCGCGCAAGGCATGTGGCAAGCCTTTTCAGGAACGTTTATAGTTTTGTTCATAGTCGGAGTAGCTATCGTTATACTTGGCGCGCGAACTGGACGCAAACATTTGCAAACAAATTTAGAAGTCGGCTTCTTCGATTTTTCAACCAAAACATTGCGCAACGTTGCGAATGGATTAGTTCTGCTCATCGTGCTTTTCTATCTGAGCTTCAACGGCGCGCGTGGCGTCCTCCCATTGTCTCAGGAAACGCTTAACGCGACGCTTCGCTTTTCTGAACCATTCGCACAAAAATATTTGCCCGCGCTATCGTTCAATTCAACGATGCATGAATTTCTGCAAGATTTGGCATTAAACGTGTTGAGCGCCGAAGAACGCCGGCGTCTGGAAAAATTGACCACGGAATCGCGCGCCGGCTTAGTATCAAACGCGGTTCAAAATCTTAAAACCGAAATAAACCGATACATTGACATATCAAACGTAAACGAAGAAGACCCGCTTTCTGTCGCGCTGTATCGTTTAATCGCGGAGAAATTCGCCGCGGCGAACCGCGCGGTTCAAACCTCAATTCTCATATCTGGCGGTATTTTGTTATTTACGATATTGCGGCTCTTTGTTTGGCCGTTAACGATTCTTGTAACTTTTACATCTTATGTTATGTATCAAATACTTCTTGCGTTAGGATTCGCGAGAATCACTCTTGAAACGCGCACCAGAGAAATGATATTAATGCCGTAAAAACATGAACGACTACTACAAAATCCTTGGTATTTCAAAAAACGCTTCCAGGGAAGAAATAAAAAAAGCGTACAGAAAGCTTGCTCATCAATACCATCCCGACAAGCACGGCGGCGACGAAAAAAAATTCAAAGAAATAAACGAGGCGTACGGCGTGCTTTCCGATAACAGAAAACGCGCGCAATACGACCGCTTTGGCCATGCCTACGAGCAGGCGGGAACCGCTGATGGCGGTTTTGGCTTTTCTCCGGAAGGCGGATCGGCCTCCGATTTTGATTTTGATTTTGGCGGCATGGAAAACGACGCCTTGAACGAAATCTTTGAAACGTTTTTTGAGGGCCTTGGAATAAAAAGAAAAAGGCGGACTTACGAACACGGTTCGGATATAGAAATAACGCAAGAAATAACGCTTGAGGAAGCCCACAAAGGAAGCGTTAAGAAATTGCGGTACCAAACTTTGGTAAATTGCGAAAAATGCAAAAGTTTGGGGCATAATCCGGAAGCCGGCTTTGAACAGTGCGCGGTATGCGGAGGACAAGGAGAAATAAGGGAAAACCGCAGCACATTTTTCGGAAACTTCTCGCGTTTAAGTTTATGCTCGCAATGCAATGGGCTGGGACAAATTCCGAAAAGCGTTTGCGCGGAATGCAGGGGCGGCGGCAGAGTCAAGGGCGAACGCGAAATCGCTCTTGAGATACGCCCGGGCATTTCCGACGGACAATTAATCAAATTTCCAAAAGCCGGGGAAAGCGGCGAACACGGCGCAGAAAACGGTGATTTGTACGTAAAAATCAGAATAAAACCGCATTCCGTTTTTGAGCGCAAGGGCGATGACCTTTACATCACAAAAAGAATCGCGCTTACCGACATATTGCTTGAAAAACCGATAACTCTTCCGACAATCGCCGGAGGCTCCATCAAAGTTAAAGTCCCGCACGACTATAATCTTCGCGAACCGCTTGTGATAGCAGGCGAAGGAATGGCCGAGCGTGGAAACATGTTCGTTATTCTTGAAGTTAAAACGCCAAAAAAACTCGGCGCGCAAGCCAAAAAACTTCTGGAAGAATTGGAAAAAGAATTATAATGCGCCACATGCAAAAAATCCGCCCGATGCTTGAAAAAGTTTTAAGAGAGCTTTAAAATATAGGGCACGCGCCCCGTTAGCTCAGCCTGGTAGAGCACCTGCCTTTTAAGCAGTGTGTCGCAGGTTCAAATCCTGCACGGGGCACAAAACAAATACGCCATTTAAATGGCGTATTTGTTTTGCCTGCAGATTTGAACCGGGAAAGGGGTCGGGAAAAACGGGAGTTTTCCCGTGTCGGAAGTATTGAAACCGAAGGGTTTCAAAGCGCAGTGAGCGAAGCGAACGAGCAGTGAGATTCCTGCACGGGGCACAGGAATACCTCTCGTATTTGACACAATAATTAAAGAGGGACTAATATTGATTGCGTAGCTTTGACAACTTATCTTGGATGGGATAAACCATGAATGCCGTACAACACTTTTTCCGATTCTTGTTAATATCGCTGAAATGCACGACGGAACCGTGCGTGAAGTGTTGGAAAGACACCGGAGTTCCTATTGGTTGCGACTTGGATGATCCGCGAAGAAAAGGAAATTACAAACAAGAAGAAGGACAAATATGCGAAAAATGCGCAAAGGCAGATAAAACTCGGCGCGTAAAATAAAACGCGCCTTTTAATTAAAAAAAACCAACGCTCCGGCGGCGATAAGAATTAGTATTGAAAAAACTATTGACGCGAAAGAAAACAAATACGCCAAAAACCTTTCGCGATTGTAAAGATAAGTCGCCAAGCCGAAATTAAGAAAAATAACAAAAACCGCAATTCCGAAAATACCTAAAACATTTCCGGTATCGCCGAAAATTCTAACACCGCTATAAACATCCCAACTCAAGACGACCACGGACGCGTCCCAATTTGAAAAAAAATTCCACAGCAAAACGCCGGAAATAGCTACAACAATCGCGCTTATGATAAAACCGGATATGAAATATGGATCTTTAAACATTTAATATTCCAGCTTCCTATATTGGCAAAACGAACAATGGCTAGCCGCCTCAGGCGGTTCATCGCTCGCCAGAATCTCCAACGCCTCGGTCAACATTTTCTCCACTCGCTCTGCCGAGGTCTTTAATTCTTTGAAGTCCACGCCAAACGGAAAACCATTGTGCAGTTCGCCATCCATTGGAGCGTAATAAGCAAGATACGCTTTGGCCGCGGTAGGATAACCGTTTACCTGTAAAAGCCAGTCATAAGCGTCCATCTGAAGCTGATACGTTTCATGAACATTATCGGTAAAAGACGCGCGGGTTTTATGGTCAAGCGGCGCGTATAAATTCCCTTCCAGAATAAGGCAATCGTCCAGCTTGCCGGAAAAAATCGCGCTGTCTGTTTCCAATTTCAAGTAAGACATAAATTTCGGCACCATTTTGGCGTGATATTTTTTAAGATACTCTTCCAAAAGCGGCGGCTGTTTGCCTTCCTGGCGATAACGATTGATATAATTTTTCAGCTTGCTGTCCAAACCAATAGCCACCGAGGCCATCGGGCCCGTCGGACGCTTTATGCCGTTTTTTTTATCCAGCCAGAAACAAAGCCGGCAATCCCAGAAAAGCTTCAATCCCGACGGTGAAAGTTTTAATTTCTTTTCTGCCATTTTAAAAACCGAATCCCTTACCAACTATCAGCCGAAAAACAAATTGCGCTACCGGCGCCAGGAAGAAAAACGCTATGAAAAGCGCGAAGAAGATTCCGAGAAAACCCAATTGCTCAAAATAAACCCACTGGCGCGGGAACAAGTCCGCGAACACCTTTGAGCCATCAAGCGGAGGAAACGGCAAAAGATTAAAAAGGGCGAGAAATATATTGATAAATATAATAAGCTCAATCAAGACGAAAAAGAACGGCGAAAACGCCGAAAAAAGCGCGGGATATATAATTGACGCCCTGATGAAAAGTCCGAGAATCAAAGCGATTATAACGTTTGCCGCCGGACCGGCCACTCCGACTTTAAGCGAACCGTATTTTTGGTCGCTCAAATTGCGCGGATTGTAGGGCACCGGCTTTGCCCAGCCGATAAAAATTCCGGTAGTAACCATCAAAAGCAACGGAACAAGAACGGTGCCCATCGGGTCCATATGCGCTATCGGATTCAAAGTCAGCCGGCCAGCGTCTTTCGCTGTCGTGTCACCCAAGCGATAAGCAACCCAACCATGAGAATATTCATGAAATACGGCGGAAAAAACTATTATAAGATAAATAAAAATTCCTGTTGCAATTTCCATAAAAATTTGATAGATTTAAAGCTATTATGCGGATATGCGCAATATGCGAGAAAACTTCAAAAATGGGCGGTTCGCGAAAGCTCCTACGTGGTCATTATAACCCCGTTAACTGGAAAAGAAAATATCCGAATCTTCAATGGCTTACCGTCCCAGGAAAAAAAGGGCGGATTAAGGCGTGCGCAAAGTGCATCAAGTTGGTTGGGAAGCGGGCTATAGTATAAAAGCAGTATACATGCATGGGGTGCATGAGGTCCCGGAGCGTTACCGGGTAGCCCGATAAAACTTTTTTATTCCTCTTCTTCCTTTGATTCTGGTTCGTATCCTGCGCTCTTAAGTTTGGGAACGTATTTTCCAACCGGAATTAGGCGGCCAATAATAACGTTCTCTTTGAGGCCGCGAAGACGATCGCTTTTGCCTTCGGTGGCGGCTTTGACCAATACGCGCGGAGTTTCTTGAAAAGACGCCGAAGACAGAAAACTTTCGGTTGAGAGCGCGACCTTCGTAACACCCATAAGCATCTGTTGGGCTTTCGCCGGTTCGCCGCCAAGACGCTTAACCTCGCGGTTTACTTCAAAGAATTTTGATTTCTCCACGACTTCACCGGGAACGAAATCCGTGTCTCCTGCTTCTTTTATTTTCAAACGGGCGAACATCTGCCGCGCTATCACTTCAATATGCTTGTTGTTTATGGAAGCTCCTTCCGAAGCGTAAATTCTCTGAACTTCTTTTACGATATAACGCTCGGTGTCGCGCGCGCCCCTTAAGGCGAAAAGCTCGCGCAAATCAAGCGGCCCCTCGGTAAGCTGGTCGCCTTTTTTAATTTCATCACCTTCTTTGAAAAAAATGGTCGCAAAGCGAGGCGTTGGATATTCTATTGCCTTTATCTTTTTCTTGGCTTTATCTTTCGTTATTTTCGTTATCACAGAAATAATCTTAAGCAACCCGCGGTCTTCTATTTTATCCACAATGCCGTCAACTTCGGACAGAATCGCCTTCCCCTTTGGAACACGCGCTTCAAAAATTTCCTCAACGCGCGGAAGACCGTGAGTAATGTCCGTGCCGGCAATTCCGCCGGTATGGAAAGTTCTCATTGTCAGCTGAGTGCCAGGTTCACCTATGGACTGAGCCGCGATTATGCCCACAGCTTCGCCAATCGCTATCTCACGGTTGTGACCAAGATCAAGGCCATAACATTTTGAACATACGCCTCGAAGCGTTTTACAGGTTATCGGCGAACGCACTTTAATCGTTTCCAGTTTTGAATCCTCTATCGCTTTCGCGGTGTCGCGGTCAATTATTTTATTTTTACGAACAACTGTTTTTCTTCCCACAATTATATCTTCAAACGCGGTTCGCGAAAAAAGCCGCTCGGCGAAAGAATGCCCGAATTCACTACCATCAGCGCGATACATTTCAATTCCCTCTTTGGTGCCGCAGTCGTCTTCGCGAATCACAAGGTCTTGCGAAACGTCAACTAAACGACGGGTCAAATATCCCGCGGACGCTGTTTTCAATGCCGTATCCGTCGATCCTTTTCTGGCGCCGTGGGTTGAAATAAAGTATTCCAACGGATTGAATCCTTCTCTAAGCGATGATTTAACTGGCAATTCTATTGTTTCTCCCTTCGGGTTCTGCACCAATCCTTTCATACCCATCATCTGTGTCGGCTGAGCCCACGAGCCGCGTGAACCGGAATCAATAATTGAATATACGGAACCGAATGGGTCAAGTTCAAATGGAACAACTTTCGCGATTTCCGCCTTGGTTTTATCCCAAATGCCGATAATGCGAATGCGCCTCTCGTTATATGTAAGCAATCCCTGTTCGTACTGTTCCCAAATCATCGCCTCCTCTTTCTCCGCGCGTTCCACTATCTCCGGCTTGCGTTTTGGAGTCGAAAGTTCACTCATGCTCCAGGTAATACCGGAACGAGTGGCATATTCGAAACCGAGATTCTTAATCGCGTCAAGATATTCTTTTGTTTTTTCGGTACCCACGGCCTGAATTATGTTCTCAACGATACGCGTAATCATTTTTTTATTAAGCATCTCGTTTATGAAACCAACTTCCGGCGGAAGAACGCTGTTGAAAATAATTCGTCCACAAGACGTTTCAATGCCGTTTTCAGAAACGCGAATTGGCGCGTTTACCGCCACAATCTCCATCTCATAAGCAAGCAGGGCATCGTCATCTGACGCAAAAACTTTTCCGGCTCCTTTAGCGTCCGGTTTAATCTTAGTCAAATAATAAATACCCAACACTATGTCATTTGTAGGAATAACTATCGGATCACCGGTGGCGGGCTTCAAAAGATTTCTAGACGAAAGCATTTTCCATTCCGCCTCTTCCTGCGCTTCATCGCTTAATGGCAAATGCACGGCCATTTGATCACCGTCAAAATCAGCGTTAAAAGCCACGCATACCATGGGCGGAATTCGTAAGGCAAGATCCTCTATGAGCAACGGCCGGAACGCCTGCACTCCAAGGCGATGCAACGTCGGAGCGCGATTCAAAAGCACTTTCCTGTTGCCGATAACCTCTTCAAGAATAGCCCATACCTCCGGCGGCGCTTGCTCTATCAGACGATTCGCACTGCGTATATTATGCGCCAAGCCTTGATCTAAAATTTTATTTATCACGAACGGCTTGAACAACTCCAAGGCCATTTTTTTTGGAATACCGCATTGGTCAAGCTTTAATTCCGGACCTACGACTATGACAGAACGCCCCGAATAATCCACGCGCTTGCCCAAAAGGTTCTGGCGAAAGCGCCCCTGTTTGCCCTTCAACATGTCGGCAAGAGAACGAAGCGGACGGCGCTGGCTTGAAAGCTGTTGAGTTCCGAATCTGGCAGAATTATCAATCAAAGCGTCAACCGCTTCCTGAAGCATGCGCTTTTCATTAACGGTTATGACGTCTGGAGCTTTAAGTTCAATTAATTTTTTTAGCCGGTTATTGCGGTTGATGACGCGGCGGTATAAGTCGTTCAAATCCGAAGTCGCGTAACGTCCGCCGTCCAATGCCACCATTGGCCTGAGATCCGGAGGCAAAATCGGAAGAACGTTCATAACCATCCATTCAGGTCTCATATTATTTTTGATCATTGCCCGCAAAATTTTGAGGCGAACCAAAAGTTTTTTCTCGCGTCCGGCGTCTTTCGTTAAAACCAATTCTTCTTCAACCGCTTTCACTTCTTTGTCCAAATCCATTTTTTCCATTATCTTCCGTATGGCTTCCGCACCGGTTCCGGCCTCAAAAACATCTCCGAATCTTTTGGCTAAATTATGAAATTCCGATTCAGAAATTACCGCGCCTACTTTCAGCAATTCCAATTCGCGCCTTGCTTGCAGGGCGGCTTCTTTAAGCGCGTCGGCGGAAACACCTTCTATTTTTGAAGTTTTCTTTCGCGCCTTAAACTCTTTTTCTATCTCGGACTGAGAACGTTTTTTATTTTCTTCATTAACCGCGGTCACCATATAAGAAACGTAGTAAATCACTTTTTCAAGCTTCGGTAAATGAACGTCGAGAATTAAACTCATTCGCGAAGGGACGGTTTTTAAAAACCAAATATGGGCAACTGGGGCCGCTAGCTTGAGATGGCCCATTCTCTCGCGCCTCACGATTGAACGCGTAACTTCAACTCCGCACTTGTCGCAAACAACGCCCTTGTATCTTATTTTGCGATATTTTCCGCAGTAACATTCCCAATCTTTGGTCGGCCCGAAAATACGCTCAGAAAAAAGCCCGTCCTTTTCGGGCCGCTGAGTGCGATAATTTATGGTTTCCGGCTTCGTGACTTCGCCGTAAGACCAGGACAAAATATCTTCCGGAGACGCTATTTTAAGTTTTATAGCATTAAAATCCATCTTACTCTTTTTCTTCTTTCAACAATTCAATATTTAACCCCAATGCTTTTAATTCGCTGACCAAAACGTTAAACGACATCGGTATATTCGGGCTTTTTATTTTTTCGCCGCGAATGATAGCTTCATATTCCGAAGCGCGGCCGACAACGTCGTCGGATTTAATGGTCAACATCTCTTGCAAAGTATGAGCCGCCCCATAACCTTCTAAAGCCCAAACCTCCATTTCTCCGAATCTCTGGCCGCCGAACTGCGCCTTTCCTCCGAGTGGCTGTTGGGTAATCAGAGAATACGGGCCGATTGAACGCATATGAATCTTATCCTCAACCAGATGATTTAATTTCATCATATAGATCTGACCGACCATGACTTTTTGGTCAAAAGCTCGCCCAGTACGACCGTCATAAAGCGTAATTTTGCCGTCTTCCGGCAAACCAGCTTTCTTTAATTCTTCTTTGATTTGTTCCTCCGTCGCTCCGGCAAGTATCGGTGTAATGGCGCGATAGCCCAATTTTTCCGCGGCCCAGCCAAGATGTGTTTCAAAAATCTGTCCAAGATTCATGCGCGAAGGAACACCAAGCGGATTAAGGACTATATCAACCGGCGTGCCGTCTTCAAGGTACGGCATATCCTCTGACGGACGAACTTGTGAAATCACTCCTTTGTTGCCGTGCCGTCCGGCAATCTTGTCTCCGGCGCGAACCTTCCTAAGTTGAGCAATTTCAACCTGAATGCGCTTTATTATGCCGGGCTCAAGCTTATCCCCGCGCTCGCGATTGAACACCTTAATGCTCACAACCCGTCCGGATTTGCCATGGGGCATTATCAACGAAGTATCTTTAATGTCCCGAGACTTTTCTCCGAATATCGCTTTTAAAAGTTTCTCCTCCGAGGTCAATTCCGTCTCTCCTTTTGGAGAAATTTTTCCAACCAAGATGTCCCCGGCCCTGACTTCAGCCCCTATGCGGATTATGCCCTCTTCATCAAGATTCTTTAATTTTTCTTCGGAAACGTTCGGGATGTCGGGCGTAGTTATTTCCGGCCCGAGTTTTGTGTCACGAACATCGCAGTAAAAATCCTCAATGTGTATGGACGTGAACAAATCATCGCGAACAACGCGCTCTGAAATGATTATCGCGTCCTCAAAATTGGCGCCCTCCCACGAAAGAAAAGCGACCAGTAAATTTTGTCCAAGTGCCAAAACACCATTCTCTATAGAAGGTCCATCGGCCAAAAGATCGTTCTTTTTAATCCTTTGCCTCATTGTCACAGTCGGACGCTGAGAAATACAAGTAAACTGATTCGAACGCTTAAAACTGTGCAGATTATAAATTTTCTTTTTTCCGGATTTTGTTTTCAAAACTATTTTCTTCGCGTCAACTGCTTCAACCACACCGTCATCATCGGCAAAAATGGCAAGCTGGGAATCGCGAGCAACTTTTTCTTCCATGCCCGTGCCGACAATAGGCGCTTGCGGTTTTACCGAAACAACTGCCTGCCTTTGCATATTTGAACCCATCAATGCGCGATTTGCGTCGTCATGTTCAAGAAATGGAATCAGAGAGGTCGCTACGCTGACCAACTGATTCGGGGCCACGTCCATAAAATCAACCTCGGTTCTCAGGCAAGTTCCAGGTTCGCCATGAATACGCGCATCAACAATGTTCTCCTTTATTCTGCGTTTTTCATCCAATTCCACCCCAGAGTGGATTATTTTATATTTTTCTTCTTCATTTGCCGTCAGCCATACGATTTCGTCCGTAACCTGGCCATTTTTAGCGCGAGCATAGGGAGTAATCAAAAAACCGAATTCGTTCAAGCGCGTGAAATTCGCAAGATGGCTTACCAGTCCTATATTCGAACCCTCAGGAGTTTCAATCGGACAAATCCGGCCATAGTAAGAACGGTGCACGTCACGCACTTCAAACCCGGCGCGCTCGCGCGTCAGACCGCCAGGACCCATCGTGGAAATACGGCGTTTATGTTCAAGTTCGGCCAAAGGATTAACTTGGTCCATAAACTGCGACAATTGGGAAGACGCAAAAAATTCTTTTACTATGGCAGTGAGCGGCCGCGCGTTTATCAAAGCGACGGATGTCACAATTTTATCTTCGGAAGTGGACATTCTGTCTTGAACAATTCGACGCATGCGGGCGAAACCAACACGCATACGATTTTCCAAAAGTTCACCAACAGGACGGACTCGCCTGCTGCCAAGGTGGTCTATGTCGTCAGGTTCCGCTTGCGGATTATTATTGAGTCGTATTATTTCACGAGTTATCGTTACTATGTCTTCCAGAGAAAGCAGGCGATTATTTGTTTTTGGGTCAAGATCAAGGCGTTGATTAAGCCGGAATCTGCCAACCGGAGAAATATCGTAGCGGTCAAATCTCTGGAACATCGCGTCAATATGCTTTTGCGCGTGTTCGCTTGTCGCTAATTCGCCCGGCCTCAAACGCTTATAAATTTCAAGATAGGATTCCGCCGAAGTTTTCGCGAGATTCTTTTTTAAAGTGGTTTCTATATATTTAACGTCGCCGGTGTCTATGTCAGAAAACTGCTTCAATATCGCTTCGTTTTCGGTTAAATTCAATTTTCCGTTCTTTGACGGAAAAACCCTTAACAAATCGGTAACGGCAACTTTTCTGCGCCGGTCTATTTTTACGCCCAAAAAACCATCCGCATCGGTTTCGAATTCCAACCACGCGCCGCGATTGGGAATTATTTTCGCGCCGAAAAGTTTTTTGCCGTGCCAAAGATTCGCGGTAAAGTAAACGCCGGCCGAACGGATGAGCTGCGCTACGACTACGCGCTCAACTCCGTTTATGATAAAAGTGCCGCGTTCAGTCATTATTGGAAAATCACCGAGATAAACTTCCTGCTCTTTGGTCTCTTTGGTTTTATGATTTATCAGTTTTGTGCGCGCGCGAAGCGCGGCTTCATAAGTCAGGTCTTTAAAACGCGCGGTCTCTTCGTCATACTTCGGCTCGTCAAAAGTGTAGTCCAAAAAGTAAAGTTCAAAATGCTCTCCGGTGTAATCCTTGATTGGAGAAATTTCCTCAAAAAGTTCTTTAATTGCCTTTTTTAAAAACCAGTCAAAAGAATTGAGCTGCATCTCAAGAAGGTTCGGCTGTGCCGCAAAAGAACCCGGATGCGAAGAGAAAATTTTTGTTGGTTTTGCCATTAAAAAATCAAATACAATAAAAACCCGCCCGAGTAAATATTAGAGGGTTTATGGCTTATTTATATTAATTAAAATTCTAACACTGTACGGAATAAAAAGTCAAGGGGGGTCAAGTCCGCAACCTTGCCGCAATACCCTGAATCATACCTATAAGCAAAAAACTTGTCAATATACTAGAACCGCCATAACTTAAAAAAGGATACGTTATTCCGACAGCGGGAGTCAATCCCAGATTAGAACCGACATTAAGAACAAAATGAGACAGGAAAAGAACGGCCGTTCCAAGACACACAAACCTGAAAAAATTTCCTCCAACCGTCGAACCAATTTTTATAATTCTTAGCATTACGAAGAGAGATGTCGCGAGTAAAACAAACGCGCCTGCCAAACCCCATTCTTCCGTAAAGGCCGCGAATATGAAATCGTGCTCGGCTTCGGGAAGAAAACCAAGCTGTAACTGCGTGCCCTGCCCGAATCCCTTGCCGAAAAAACCGGCGGAACCAATGGATATTTTTGCCTGGATAACGTTGTAGTTTATTCCGAGAGGGTCGTATTCCGGAAAAAAGAGGCCAACAACGCGTTCTTTCTGATATTCATGCAAAACTTGATTCCACATAAAAAACGCCGCGATAACGGCTATTACAATCGCGACGACGAGATGTCTCCATCGGATTCCGCTTATCAATAAAAATCCCGCCCATATGGCAAGCAGAATCATAGCCGAACCAAGGTCCGGCTGAAAAACAACGAGCGTGACCGGCAAAACGAGCAAAGTAAAAGATTTTAAAATATTCAAAAAGCGCCCCATGCTTACATGGCGTCTTGCAAAAAAATAAGCGAATGCGATTATAAGAGCGACTTTTACCAATTCAACCGGCTGAAACTGCAAAGGTCCCGCAATAATCCAACGATTCGCTCCTTGCAATGGCTGAAAGAAATAAGTTAGCGCCAATAAAGAAATAGAAAAAATATAAATGCCCAACACAAAACCTTTTTCATTTATAAACGGCCTCCAATCAAAATATGCCACCGCGAACATTACGATAAATCCCAATAAATACCAGACAATTTGCCTTATGGCCAATTCTGGATTGATACTGGAAAGCGCCAAAAAACTCGCCACCCCTAAAATGCAGATTGCGACAATCAATTGCCAGTCAAAACGCCTAATCAACACGCTCATCTTATCAACTTTGTTTCGGCGAAAATCTCGGTTTTGGAAAAATCAACCGCGGCCACATCCGACAATCGCGGAAAAGTTAAACTAAAAGATCTCTCTTCAAACGCGCGCACGTCCCTCAATTCCGTTTCGGAGATCGCCAGTTCTAGTCCCGACGAGTCAAAAAGAATTCCTACAATCCTGACCCTGGATAATGTAAAAGCTTCCTTGTTACTTATTGCCCCGAACACTTTGTTACCCAAAACCGCGGTGCCGAGACGAACTGGAACAATATTCGGTTTGGAAAAAGAAACAGACGGAAGCCAATTCCAATCTCGCATATCGCCAAGAACCAATCGCACGCCGATTGTATCGGCTACTACTTCGCCGATATCAGAAGACGCTATGTATTTTATTTCACCGGGATAAATAAAAGATTCTCCTCTAAGAATTTGCAAACTGTTTCCTCCGGCGTCATAAAGCTCCCAGATATACTCAAACCGCTCGGCGCCGAAATCCAAATTTGGATTTAGAACTTTCGCGCTCAAAGAAACAACGCCGGGAGCGGCCAAAACAACTCGTTCATTGCTAACCGTTAAGGGCTTCAAAAATTCCGTTATTGAAGGGGGTGGTGTCTCCGGCGCGAAAATATAATAAAAATAAAACGCAACCAGACCGACCAGCAAAAGATAAAAACCGCCGTAAAAAATTTGTTTAATCAGGCGATTATTCATTACTTAAATTGTAACACTTTCCAAACCAAGTATCATCGGGCTCGCGCGCTTTCATTTCTCTACCCGCCCCCACACCAAAGTTATTTACACTGATATCCTGGCAAAGCCTACTTTCCCCATCCCGAAAGACAAGTATCATCGGCGCTTAGTGCTTTCACTTCCCAATTCGGAATGGAATGGGGTGGGACACACTAAGCTAAATCACCAGGAAATCGCTACAAACAACTTGTTGGTGTGAGGGTGAAGAAAAAGTTAAATAATTAAAGTCGAGCTCTCAGTTCCTCTCTATTAGTATTCCTCGGCTAAAACCGTTACCGGCCTTACACCTAGAACCTATCAACCTGGTAATCTTCCAGGGAGAGTACATCTAATCTTGGGGTTGGCTTCGCGCTTAGATGCTTTCAGCGCTTATCCTTTCCGCACATAGCTACCCAGCGCTTCACTTGGTAGCAAAGCTGGTAGACCAGAGGTGCGTTCAGCCCGGTCCTCTCGTACTAGGGCCGACTCCCCTCAAATGTTAACGCCTGCAGCAGATAGAGACCAACCTGTCTCACGCATATTTTAGAATCTAGAAAATAGAATCTAGAAATCTTTTCCGTTATTACTAACGGGATTGGACTATACCACATACCCGAAATCAGATGTCGGAAATCGGATGTCTGATATCCGAAATCCTAATTCTGAAATCTGGCATATCAACGTATTATGGACAAAATTCATGTCCATCTCTGTCGCCTTAGGCGACAGAAGTCTCTACGGGGTTAATGTATATCGTTTCCGTTTTTTTGAATAATTCAATTCTCGGAAACGATCCACCAACTTCGCCAACGCATGAAAGTCATTTTTATCTTGGACTTTCGCTTTCGCATCGAGGATTTTAATCATAAGATTTGCCTGTTCTTTCTTAAGAATCAGAAAGGGGGTTACCATTTCAAGAAATCCTCTGATTGAATCTTCTTTACCGATAATATATTCAAGAATGCCGTCATTGCGTTCCCGAATATATCCCAGGTCAATCAGCGAACAGATTTTCTTAAAATTCTCGCTATCTTTCTGGGATTGAAAAAGCACGACGTACGGAGCGATTTGAAACCCATAACGATAAGTGTCGTTGGGTTTCATCCGTACATAAATACTTCCGTCCCCATCAAGAAATCCTGCGATATATGCTTTTTGCATTAACGAAATGGTCTTCATACACAACTTCCCTCGGTATTATCCTACCATATGACAGGTTAAAATCATAGTAGGACTTCACCGATATGAGTTGATTTTTTCGATCGTGATTTCTCACGAAAGCCGCCGTGTTTGATGTCTCCTCTGGGTTCTTTTTTGTTGACGGTTTGAACCCAGCTCGCGTGCCTTTTTAATTGGCGAACAGCCAAACGCTTGGGAGCTTCTTCACCCCCGCGCTAAGGCGAGCCGACATCGAGGTGCCGAACCTCCCCGTCGCTGTGGACGCTCGGGGGAGACTAGCCTGTTATCCCCGGAGTAGCTTTTATCCGGTGTCTCCGACCATTCTATAATGTATCGTCGGGTCACTAAGTTCCGCTTTCGCGCCTGCTCGACTTGTCAGTCTCGCAGTCAAGCCGGCTTGTGCCTTTACACGTCCAGTCCCGTTTCCATCGGGACTAAGCCGACCTTAATAAACTCCTCCGTTACTTTTTTGGAGGAAAACGCCCCATTTAAACTGCCTGCCAGACACTGTCTCTCAACGTTTTTGCCGTTGAGGTTAGATTTTAAAGTTCTAAAGATGGGTGTTTCATTGACGAGTCCGGGCCAACCGAAATCAGCCCATCAATCTCTCCCCACTACGCTACGCATCAAAACTCTAAAACCAATATCAAGCTGCAGTAAAGCTTCCGGGGTCTTTTCGTCCCGCTGCAGGTATCCAGCGTCTTCACTGGAATCGCATTTTCACCGAGCTCTTCGTTGAGACAGTTCCCCAGTCGTTACGCCATTCGTGCGCTTCGGAACTTACCCGAAAAGGAATTGCGCTACCTTAGAACGATTATAGTTATCGCTGACATTGACGAGGGCTTCGGTCAGTCAGCCACACCGGAATAAACCAATGTAACCGCCAACGTTAACCTTCTCGCATCGGTCAGGCGTCACCCCCTATACATCCTCTTACGAGTTCGCAGGGAGCTGTGTTTTTGGTAAACAGTCGCCAGGGATACTTTTGTTGCAGCCCGCCTCGCGCGCAGCGCGAGAACTGAAAAACACATGAACGTAAAAACGTAAGAACAAGTTGTTCTTTGGTTTATAGGTTCTTTAGTTTTTTAGTTCTTGTGCCACGCACAAGGTGGGCAGGCCTTATCGCTAACTTACGGCCGCTTTTTTGCCGAGTTCCTTAACGAAGAATCACTCGTTCCCCTTGGGCTTCTCGCCCTATCCACCTGTGTCGGTTTCCGGTACGGATGCCTAAAGATATGCTTAGAAGTTTTTCTCGGAAAGCTCTTCGCCCAAATTGGCACGATAAAAACCGCGCCTTTTTCCGATATCCGAATTTTGCCATTAAAAGCACCCCGACAGATTTGCTAGTCGGAGAATTCTTGACATCGTAAACGTTAAACCATTAAAACGTTCGGACTTGTTTCTTTCGTCACTCCATCACGCTCTTTAGACAGGGCCGGAATATTAACCGGCTACCCTTCAGCTGCGGCTTTCGCCATTGCCTTAGGACCGCCTAACCCGTGGTTGATTGCCATTGCCACGGAAACCTTGGATTTTCGGGGGTCCGATTTCTCATCGGACTTGTGGTTACTTATGCCAACATTCTCTCTTCCTTACGCTCCATCGCCCCTCGCGGGTACAACTTCAACGCATAAAGAATGCTCTCCTACCACGCCTCGCGCTCCGCGCGAGAACAAAAAAACGAAAGAACAAAAGAACTTGAGAACAAAAAGTTCTTGGGTTCATAAGTTCATGGGTTTTTTAGTCCTTGTGCGAAGCACAAGGCATCCATGTCTTCGGTATTTTGCTTAGCCCCGTTACATTTTTGGCGCAACCAACCGTCGAATAGTGAGTTGTTACACACTCTTTAAAGGATGGCTACCTCTAAGCCAACCTTCTATCTGTTTATGGTTGATCACTGCCTTTTACACTTAGCAAAAATTTAGGGACCTTAGACGATGGTCAGGGCTGTTTCCCTTTCGACCATGGAGCTTAGCCCCCACGGTCTAACTAGCTAGACGTTTTACGCGGTATTCGGAGTTTGACTCGAGGGCTGAGGTTTCCCCCTTTACCCCTGAACCAGTAGCTCTACCCCCGCGTAAATATCTCTAGCCGCCAGTCCTAAAACTGTTTCGGAGAGAACCAGCTATTACCGAGTTCGATTAGCTTTTCACTCCTTACCCCAGCTCATCCGAGAGTGTTGAACAACTCACCGGTTCGGACCTCCAGCCGATTTTCATCGGCTTTCATCCTGGCCAGGGCAAGCTCACCCGGCTTCGGGTCTATTATGTACTGCTTACGCGCTTTTAACACTCGGTTTCCCTATGCTTTCGTCGCCTAAGGCGACTTAAACTAGCAATGCATAATAACTCGTTGGCTCATTCTTCAATAGGCACACTATTGTCCTTGCGGACTTTAGTTCCTTGTAGACATATGGTTTCAGGTTCTATTTCACCGGCCTCTCCGGCCTACTTTTCACCTTTCCCTCACGGTACTTGTTCACTATCGATCATCAAAAATATTTAGCCTTGGGAGATAGTTCTCCCTGCTTCCCTCGACGTTTTCATGTGTCGAGGTACTCAAGATTGAAGAAATTGGTTATTTCGGTTTCGCCTACAGGGCTATCACCTTCTATGGCGCGGCTTTCCAGCCACTTCTGCTACCAAAATAATTTGTAACCAATCTTCGTACCCGGCTGTAATTTTTAAAAATTACAGCTGGACACAAAATTCCTTCATCTTACAACCCCAAGCACATAATAAATTATATGCTCGGTTTAGGCTCTTCCCTTTTCGCTCGCCGCTACTAAGAGAATAAAAGTTTTTCTCTGTTCCTCCGGCTACTGAGATGTTTCACTTCGCCGGGTATGCTGCTCCAACACTTACGGTCGGAGCCTTTTGCGTTTTACGCAAAAAGGTTTCCCCATTCGGAAATCTCCGGATCATAGGATGCTACGCTCCTCCCCGAAGCTTATCGCAGCTACGCCGCGTCCTTCATCGCTTTTTGATGTCAAGGCATCCACCATACGCCCTTAATTTATCTGAGAGCTCGATTTTAATTACTTAACTTAATTTTTATTTGATTTCCATATAGAATTTTCAAACTGCGGTCGTTTCAGAAAAAACAAAAATCCCGCCTTCAAGCGGGACAACGCAACCTAAGTTACGCCAAAAAACGCGTCACCCGCATGGAACTCCAAGATTTTTGAACATATCCATTCCAGTAGTAAGTGTAGAGCCAAGAACCAATTCGTGTCAAGTGGGGATAAACCCTCACGCCTAAAACTAAAAACCGCCTTCCTCACTAAAGACGGTTTTTAATGCAATAAACGAGTTTAGCTCGTTCGGGCGACCCGATTCGCCTATGGCGAATCTAGGGTTTAGCCCTCTACCTGTTTGCGGAAACGATCCAGCAAATGGGTGGCGTATTCTTTTCCGCCAAGACCAAAAGCAATGCCTCCGGCCAAGGCCAACATGGCAATCAAACCCGTAACCAACGTCTGAATAATGTCGGTGGCGATTCTCAATTGACTCAACGCGGTAAGAAAACCGAAAATCACGATTGACCACCAGGTTAAAGCTCCAAGGAAATTCGCGGAATGAAGACGGGCGCTAAGGACCGACGCTCTCACTAAATTCCTCATAAATGCCGCGGCAACAAACGCAACAACCATTATCAAGGCCGCGATGATTATATTCGGAATGTAGAGCAAAACATCCTGCAGGAAACCCGAAAGGGCCTGAAAGCGAAGTATGTCAGAAGCCGCCAGCAAAAAGGCGATAACGAAAAACCAAAATACAATCTGACCGAAAAATCTTGCCGAATTTAATTTCATGCCCGCTCTCTCAAAATGCGGCTCCATTCCTAACGAACGAAAAAGAGAGTCAAGCTTGAACGCGGCAACCAATCTCTCAACCAAACTGCCCAGTCCAGTCGCGACAATCAAACCCACTATGAAGACAATGAGAGCCCCCAATAACGCGGGAAGAAACGCCAAAACATTACCCCACAAACTCTGAAGCGCCAATAACGAAACATCTATCCAACTTAACATAGTTTTTGAAAAAAGAGACTCGTCGACCTTTAGAACTTATTGTTCTAATCTCATTATACCAGAAAATCAGGCTATTTTGAGAATACTTGTGGATAACTCGAAACTTGACAATCTTTGCCCCATTTGCTAGTCTTACAAGAGTAAAATAATAAGAGTGCGAAACCCCTACGTGGGGGTTTTTTAATTAAAACCACTATGATTTATCTGGTAAAAATCGCGTTAATACCGGCAATTATAGCGCTGTTGGCCGCTCCTCGGCTCGGTTTTGAATCCGACTATTTTCCGCCCGAAAACGAAAAATCCGAGGTAATTGAAGTTTTAAATTTGGGGGCGTTCTTAGCCGTCAATCCCACACTTCATTACCGAACCGCGTATCTACACGAAAAAACTTTAGTGGTTGATGCTACCGCGTACAACAGCGTGCCGGAACAAACCAATGATGAACCATTTATTACCGCTTCGGGAACCTACACCCGCGACGGCGTGATCGCGGCAAACTTTCTGCAATTCGGCACAACGCTCAAAATACCGGAGCTATTCGGAGACAAAGTATTCATAGTTGAAGACAGAATGAATCAGCGTTATTCCGAAAGAATAGACATCTGGATGGAAACCATAGAAGAAGCGAAAAAATTCGGCGTCCGCAAAATCCAAATAGTAATACTTTAAAAAAAGACCGCGTAGCGCGGTCTTTTTTGTAAACGAGTTTATTTTATCCGTTCTTAATTAACATATAAAGAAACCACAAAGCAAAAGAAATTGCGGCTCCTAAAGCCAAAACTTCTCCCCATGGTCTCCAAATCCTTTCACTATGCAAGTAAAGAGTTGTCATGAAGAAAAACACAGCAAATACCGCGACAAAAAAAATCGTAAACAGCATCATCGCTTCATCCTTTAAAAGAACTTGGTTACACAACTAACATACAAGTCCAAACAGGTTTTTGTCAATAGCTTTACTGTTCCCGCTCCTTCACGACCGCTTAAACCTTGAATTTTGATATGGCAATCAAAAGACTTTTGGCTTTATTTCTCTCAACCATAACCGTTTTTTGAAAAGACTTTTCCTTTTCTTTGAAACGCAACCTTTCTTTCTTTTTACTTTCTTCAGCCTTCCCCCGCTTTGTTTGCTCTGCAACCAATAATTGCTTTAATTTGTTGATGTTGTCTTTTGCATCCAAATTTGCCAGTTCACCTTTCTTTCCTTTGGCAACAACCGCCAGTTTCTCCACCTCGGTTTGTTTTCTTTCTGCTTTTTCGACATCAAGAAGTTTATTTTGCCGAACAAGATCTTCTCTGGTAGCTAAGATGG
>MGIR01000010.1:0-687 GCA_001793855.1 Candidatus Wolfebacteria bacterium RIFCSPLOWO2_01_FULL_45_19
TGAGGGCTTTGCGCGTCGTGCGGATTTTAAAATTATTCCGGCTGGCGCGGATTATGAAGCTTGTCCGTTTCGCCTACGACCACTACAGCGTTCGCAGAACCGAAAAGGAGATTATGCGGCTTAATCTTGAAGTATATTTTGTGGCATTGATAATTTTTATCGCCGCTTTTTCGGTTATTTTATTCCATCTAGAAGAAGGCGTCCCGGGGACAAAAATTTTCGATTTGGAAGACGCGTGGTGGATGATAATGGCATCCATAACCTTGGTCGGATTTGGCGACATTGTTCCGGTTACTTTCGCGGGGAGACTTTTTGTCGGTCTGGTTATGATAACCGGCACCGGTTTTATAGCTCTCGCGTTTCTGATTATGGGCAAAATATTCCAGCAGATGTTTTTTGGAGAAGAAGTAGAACAGGAATTGCGGGAACTTCGCTGGCCGGAACAAAAATTTGAAAGAGAGCACGAACGTTTATTGAGAGAGGAAGATGAGCGCGATGATTAAACTTGAACATGGAAAATTGGAGGCGTTGTTGTTTGCTTACGGCGAGCCGCTTGATATTGAGCGCGCCGCGAAAATTCTGGAAACAAGCGAAGAAGAGATTTTGAGTTTTGCCGACGTTTTGTCGGCGGAATACGAATCCGCGGGACGCGGGCTTTCTTTGATTCGGCACGGCAATAAAATTCAG
>MGIR01000010.1:734-22849 GCA_001793855.1 Candidatus Wolfebacteria bacterium RIFCSPLOWO2_01_FULL_45_19
AAATTCAGCTGGCAACAAAGCCGTCCTTTGCCAAGATTTTGAGCCGGTTGGTTGAAGAGGAATTTCAGGAGGACTTAACCGCCGCGGCAACGGAGACGTTGTCGGTTGTAGCGTATGCCGGTCCGATTTCGCGCGCGCAAATTGAATATATTCGCGGAGTTAATTCCAGTTTTATTTTGAGAAGTTTGATGATGCGCGGATTGATTGAGAGAAATTCCGACCCGAAGCGCCAAAACGTTTATCTTTACACCGCTAGTTTTGAGCTTTTGAAAAAGCTTGGCCTGGACTCCGCCGCCAAACTGCCCGATTACGCAAAATACCGCGCGCTGATAGATCAATTCTTTTCACGTCAAAATGAAACAGAATAATTTTACAAGTTTATTGTTTGCAGTTGTTCTTTTGGCCTCAATTACGCCTTTCAAAACGGGAAAAGACGTTCCGGGCAAGAGAATGTCGGAAAAAATACAAGTAACGAGTGTTGAAAGCGTAGAAGTTCCGTCCGTTTCTGTGGCGCGGCAGTTTTCCGTTTCAAACCAAACCTTTCTTAATTCGGAGCCGGCGACGGTTTCTATCAAAAGAATTTCGGGAATTTTAGACCCGATTGTGGGAGCGCGCTCGGTAATCGTAAGTGATTTGGACAGCGGCGAAATTTTTTTTGAAAAAAACGGGAGCCGCAATTATTCGCTGGCGTCTTTGACCAAGCTTATGGCGGCGGTTGTCGCCACCGAGATTGTAGGCACGGAGAAACTTGTTCCATTAAAGGGCGGTGGAATGTATTCTTCCGGCGATTTGATTCGCGCTATGCTTATTGCTTCGGATAACGAGGCGGCCGCGGCGCTCGCTGAATTTTACGGTCTGGAGCGATTTATAGCGTTAATGAACGATAAAGCCGCGTCTTTGGGAATGAATCAAACGAGATTTTTTGACGCATCCGGACTGCACCCACAAAATCAGTCCAGCGTCCGCGATTTATCGAAGCTCGCCTTTTATATTTCGAAAGAACATCAAAATTTGTTTGAGATAAGCCGTCAGGGCGCCGCGGCGATTATGAACCTTGACGACGGTTCTATTCGCCCAATTTTAACTACGATAAGGTTTGTCGATAGGCCCGATTTCCTTGGGGGCAAAACTGGTTTTATAAATTCGGGCGTGGCTAATTTGCTGTCAATCTTTTATTATAATAATCATAGAATTTTAATTGTGGTTTTGGGCGCCGCGGACCAAGAATCGCGCTTTGTCGAAACGGAAGACCTTCTGAACTGGCTTAAGCGTTCGTACGCCTTTTAAAGTGAAAACATGATTGTTGATGAAGCGATAAGAATACTTGTTTTGTCCATGCTGAGTTTTATCGTCGCTTTGGCGATAACTCCGCTTATTTTGCGTTTATTGACAAAATATTCACTGACAAAACAAATCAGGGCTTTGGAGGCGGCCCCAATTTATTTCAGGCTTCACCAAAAAAAAGAAGGTACTCCTACAATGGGCGGAGTGATAATATGGGGAGTGGTTTTGGGGCTCGCGCTTGTTTTTTGGATTTTGGACTCGGTTTTTTCCGGAATTTTTTCATATTTGAATTTTGTTGACCGAGCGCAGACATATTTACCTATCGCGGCCATGGCGATTGCAGGCGTGCTCGGTCTTTTTGACGATATTCTCGGCGTTTTTCGTATCGGTCCCAAGGGCGGAGGATTGCAGGTGCGCCATAAATTTATTCTATACGTTTTGCTGGCGTTGATAGGCGCGTGGTGGTTTTATTCGCGGCTCGGCTTTGATATTTTATACGTTCCTTTCATCGGCAATGTTTCCATAAACGAATGGTATGTTCCTTTATTTATTTTTATAATTGTCGCCAGCGCGTTTTCGGCGAATGAAACCGACGGCTTGGACGGGTTGCTTGGCGGGGTTACTCTTTTTGCTTTCGGCGCGCTGACGGTGGTTGCCTTTGCTCTGGGCCGCTACGATTTGGCGGCGTTCGGCGGGGTTACAATGGGCGCTTTGCTCGCTTTTCTTTGGTTTAACATTTATCCGGCGCGTTTTTTTATGGGCGACACCGGCTCAATGTCTTTGGGAATTACTATGGGCGTTATCGCCATGCTTACCAACACCGCGCTTTTTCTTCCGTTTTTCGCTTTTATTTTGGTCATAGAAACGTTGTCCGTGATGGTTCAGATTACGAGCCGGAAAGTTTTTGGCAGAAAAGTTTTTTTCTCAACGCCCCTGCATCATCATTTTGAAGCATTAGGATGGCCGGAATCGCAAATAACAATGCGCTTTTGGATTATATCCGCGGTTATGAGCGGTTTGGGCCTCGCCGTCTATTTTATAAGCAAGTTGACGTGATTCGGGGTATAATATAAATAATGGAGCCGAAGTTTGAACATAAAGGACTTGAGGCGGATATTGAGCGTTTAAAAGCGGATGTCGCCGAGCGGTTAAAAAGTCCAGAAGCAATGAGAGGTGGAATTTCTCATCGCGATATTGTGCGTGAAGCCACGCGTCCGTTGGTTTATCCTTCCGGGCCGTCGTCTCAATCGCGAAGTGTCTTGCCGGATTACGCCGAAGATTTTTCCGCGGAAACAAAACTTAAAATTGAAGAGTTGATTGATATGGCAATCCACAAGGGCATTGAAAAAGCCGCGACGGCGGCAAGGAAAAGTGGAAGCGCCGCGATTATGGATGCGTTTCACGATGCCGTTACCACAAAGCTTTTGGAAGAATTTCAACGACTAGGCATTTTGAAAAAATGATAAATTTGTATTTTTTGGGAATTGTTGTTTTAGTTTTTACGCTGACGGCTAGCTTTTATTTTTTATGGCGGTCACGGCTCCGCGGATATTTTTATGACTCTCTTGACCTACGGCTTTTGAGCGTGGTTCTACAAGCGACGCGGAAAAAAGACGAAGTCGCCGGCGATTTTAAAAATGAACTTATTTTGTCCGAGCAATTATTCGGCGTTTTGGCCGGATTAAGAAAACCGTTTGTGTTTGAAACCGCGGTACAGCATGTGGGACAGGACATAAAGTTTTATATAGCCGTGCCGTCGTCGGCCGTCGGTTTTGTTACAAATGAAGTAGAGGGACTGTGGAAAGACGCGCGAGTCGAAACGAGCGATGAATTTAATATTTTCAATCCCGATGGCGTTGCGGAAGGATTGTATTTAAAACAGAAACAAAATTATGCTTTGCCGTTTCGCACGTATGTTGAGGCGAATCTTGACACATTCGCCCCGATTTTGAGCGGGTTGTCTCACGTTAACGAAATTGGCGAGGGGGCAATGATACAGGTAGTCGCGCGGCCTGCGCAGAAATCAGAGAAGAACGCAATCAACCGCCACATCTCGGTTTTGAAAAACGGCGGCAGAGCTGAAGATATTTTTGAAAAAAAGTTGCCAGGTTTTAAGCAAGTGTTTAAAAAATCCGAGGAAAAAGCGCCAAAAGATGTTGACGATGAAGCCGTAAAAACACTTCGGGCTAAAATATCCAAACCGTTATTTGAAGTAAATTATCGGGTTGTCGTTTCGGCGTCTGTTTCCAGTCAAGCCAAACATATTTTAAACGGCATCGCTTCCAGCTTCGGCCAATTTTCGGCTCCGCTAAGAAACGAATTATCCGTTGTTTTGCCAAGAGACCAAAAAACCTTTTTGTTTGAAGCGTCATTCAGAAAATTCAGTGAGAAACAGACGATGGTATTGAACACCGAAGAACTGGCAAGTTTATTTCATCTTCCGTCTTCTTCCACTGCCGGCGTTTCTAGGGTTGAATTAGCGCGCGTGAAGGAGTCGGCTCCGCCGACAAATTTGCCGAAAACCGGCACCCCGATCGGAGAAACGTCATTTCGCGGCGAGCGGCGCCCGGCGCGAATAACCGAAGAAGACAGGCGTCGCCATGTTTATATCGTTGGCCAGACCGGCACCGGAAAATCCACGCTTATAACCAACATGGCCGCGGACGATATTCGTGGCGGCAGGGGCGTTGCCGTAATAGATCCGCACGGCGATTTGATTTTGGATTTGCTTGGCTTGATTCCGCCAGAGAGAGTTAATGACGTTATAATTTTTGAGCCGGGAGATTATTGGCGGCCGCTCGGATTAAACATGCTTGAATATTCTTTTGAGCGGCCGGAAGAAAAAACGTTTATTGTCAACGAAATGCAAGGTATTTTTAATAAATTATTTTCGCAGGAGACAATGGGGCCGATGTTTGAGCAGTATATGCGGAACGCCCTTTTGCTTTTGATGGAAGATATGCCGAACGAGCCCGCGACCTTGATGGAAGTTCCGCGTGTTTTTACGGACGCGGAATATCGCAGAAGAAAACTCGCGCGCGTGTCTAACCCAACGGTTATTGATTTTTGGGAAAAAGAAGCGACCAAGGTCGGCGGAGAATCGTCGCTCGCCAATATGACGCCGTACATAACTTCAAAATTCAATAATTTCATAGCCAACGATTATATGCGGCCGATTATCGGACAGCCAAAGTCCGCGTTTAATTTCCGGCAGTTGATGGATGAAGGAAAAATTCTTATGGTCAACCTTTCCAAGGGACGCATCGGCGAGATAAACGCCAATTTGCTCGGAATGATTATTACCGGAAAAATTTTAATGGCCGCGCTGTCGCGCACCAATTTACCCGAAAAAACTAGGAAGGATTTCTATCTTTATATTGACGAGTTCCAGAATTTCACCACCGATTCCATATCGACTATTTTGTCCGAAGCGAGAAAATACCGGCTAAGCTTGGTATTGGCGCACCAGTTCGTGGCGCAATTGACGGACAAGATACGCGAAGCAGTTTTCGGCAATGTCGGTACCGCGATCTCGTTCCGTATCGGGGCGGAGGACTCGGAGGTTTTAAAAAAACAGTTTGAGCCGGAGTTTTTCGAAAACGACTTGCTTAATCTGGATAATTTTAACGCTCTTGTAAAAACTTTAATAAACGGCCAAACGGCGAAGCCGTTTAATATAAAAATTGATCCGCCGGCTCGCGGAAACGAAGAATTGTCCGAACAAATAAAAGAAACGTCACGCCAAAAATACGGCCGCGATCGCCAGGAAGTTGAAGCAGAAATCTTGCATCGATTAAGAAGCTAACCTAGCCGGTCGTTTTGGATGAATATTTTGATGCCTTTCAGCCACACTTTCAGCGCGCGCCAAAATGGCAAAATTGACAGAAGATAATTCAGTTCCACAATTCCTTTTATAATCCATCCGAAGAAGCCGGAAATGACAAACGGTCCTATTTTGACGATGGCGTATTTGCCGCCAACGGGTATTATGTACGGATAATCGTATGACTTGTAAATTTTATGCCCGAACTTCCCACGGCCCTCTTCGTTTAAAATATCGGCGATTATATTTGATGACGCTATTTTAGCATGGTCTATCGCGGCGCGGGCTACTGACGGAGCTTTTGAACAAACATTGTCGCCGGTCGCGTAAATTTTGCTTCGCAAAGTTAAGTCAGGCGTTCGAACGAGACATTCCATTTCTTCGGCGACCTCAACGCGGCCGCGTTTCCCTTCCTCTATTTTTAGCGGCAGTTCGGAGATGAGTTTTGACGCCTTAGTGCCGCCACCCCAAACAAAAACGTTATAAGCAACATCTTTTCCGCTGGCAAGTTTTACTTTCTTTTCATCAATGCTTGTTATGCGTTCACTGGTAATTATTTCTATTCCGAGGCACATTAGGCGTTTTTCGGCTTTGCGCACGACTTTTGGCGCGAATCCAAACAGCACGGATTCGGAGGCCTCAATTATTGAAACCCGCGTTTGCGGCATCCACATCTTAATTTCTCCGGCAAGCTCCACTCCGGTTGAACCGCCTCCGCCTATGATTATTCTCGCGTTTTGATTTTCCGCGATTGCGTTAAGAATCGTATCGCGCAAGCGCAAAGCGTCAATGAATGTTTTAAGCGTCAGCGCGCGTTCTTCCAATCCGGGAATCCCGAAAAAATTTGTTTCCGAGCCCAATGCCAAGACCAAATAATCGCAAGTAAGCGTTTCATTTCTAAGCTGTACGACGCCGTCAGCGATGTTTATTTTAACAATCTCATTTTTAATAAAGTTTATTCCCGAATTTTTCAGCGCCACGCTCATTGGAAAAGTGGCGATGTTTCGCAGTTCTATGTAATTAGCTGTTTCTTTTGCGGTTGTGGCCGCTTCGTAAAGCATCGGCGTATAAGTATGGTAATCGTTTCTGTCCACCAGAGTTATTTTGTATTTGTCATTCAGTCCCGCATTCTTCAATTTTTTGGCGAGGAGCTTGGCGGCGCTAAGTCCTCCGAAGCCAGCTCCGAGTATCACTATTTGTTTCATGATATAATTATCTCAATGATACGCTATCTCAGCAAGGCAAGCACTAAAACTTTACGCGGCACGGCGTTGTTGCGCCTTGACTTCAATGCGCCAGACGGTTGGCGTATTGAAGCCGCTTTGCCGACCGTAAAATTTTTATTGAGGTATGCCGACAAGATTGTTATCTTGAGCCACAGGGGCCGCCCAAAAGGATATGATAAGGAATTAAGTTTAGAAAAAGACGCGCTGCAATTTAAGCGTATGCTCGGAAAAAAAGAAAGAGATAAGGTAATTGTGTTGGAAAATCTGAGGTTTCTTGCCGGCGAATCAAAGAACGATGTCCGTTTTGCGAAAAAACTGGCATCGCTAGGCGATTATTACGTAAATGACGCTTTTGCCGTGTCCCATCGCGCCAATGCTTCCGTTGCCGCAATCGCCAAATTTTTGCCGGCATACGCGGGTTTTGGTTTGGAAAATGAAATAAAAAATCTTACTGATGTAATGCAAAAACCAAGACGGCCCCTGATTGTGATTCTGGGCGGAGTCAAAATAAGCGACAAGCTCGGAGTAGTTTCTTATTTCAAGAAAAAGGCCGCTTTTTTTCTTGTCGGCGGCGCTTTGGCGAATACGCTTCTTTTTTCGCGAGGAATCAATGTTGGCGATTCCTTGCGTGAGAAAAATTCCTCGCGCGAAGTGCGCGTTTTGGCGAAATCGCGAAAAATAATTCTTCCGTCGGATTTTCGCTGGAATGGCAGAAAAATTTTTGACATAGGCCCGCGTTCAGAGCAAGAATTTAAACAATATATCGCTGGCGCCGGCACTATCATCTGGAACGGCCCGATGGGCGTTTTTGAAAAAAAGGAATTTTCCAACGGCACGAAAGCGGTCTGGAAGGCCATATTGGCAAATCGCAAAGCAAAGATTGTAGTCGGAGGTGGCGAAACAATCAGCGCTTTGAAAAGATTTAAAATTTATGATTTAAGATTTAAGAACAGAAGAAATGTTTTTATTTCAACGGGCGGCGGGGCCATGCTGGAATTTTTAGCCGGAAAAAAATTGCCCGGTATAATTGCTTTGAATAAAAAATGAGCCATTTTAAAGACATAGTAGTTGTTTACCACGCGCATTGCACCGACGGATTTTCCGGCGCATGGGCGGCATGGAAAAAATTTGGCGCGAAAGCCGATTATTTTGCTTGGGTTCATCAAACGCCACTGCCATCGATTAAAAATAAAGAAATTTATTTTATTGATATCTGTCCTGGGGCAAAAGAATTAAAACGACTTGTGGCCGTAAATAAACGCGTGATTGTTATAGATCATCACATAAGCGCTAAAAAAGACGGTAAGTTTGCAAACGAGTATTTTTACGCATTAAATCATTCCGGTGCTACACTTGCCTGGAAATATTTTCATCCTGGAAAGAAGACGCCTAAATTATTGCGATACGTTGAGGACAATGATTTATGGCTTCGTAAAATGCCGCGCGCGAAAGCGGTTTACGGGTATCTTTATTTATTTGAATTTGATTTTAGGACTTGGAGTAAATTCGCTCATGACTTTGATAAGCCGTCTATTGAAAGGAAGCATCTGGAAATAGGCAAATTGATTTTAAGATATGAATATAAAATGATCGAAGATATTGTCGCTAAAGTTGCCGTGCCCGTAAAGTTTTTCGGATTAAATACTTTAGCCGTGAATTCTCCCAGCTTCGCTTCGGAAATAGGTCACGCGTTATATAAAAAAAATCCTCCACTGGGCATAATATGGTATGAGCTTAAGGATAAAATTAATGTTTCTTTGCGTTCAAACGGCAAAGTAAATGTAGCCAAAATTGCGGAAAAATTCGGAGGAGGCGGCCATAAAGCCGCAGCGGGATTCTCTTTGCCTATAGGCAGAAAATTGCCGTGGGTTCGCGTTAAAAAATGAGTTCGCAATTATTCAAAAGTGAAAAATTAATAATCTACACAGACGGGGGAGCGCGTGGAAATCCCGGGCCGGCCGCGATAGGAGTTGTTGTGGGATCAAAGCACTACGGAGGATATATAGGCGAAACAACCAACAATGTCGCTGAATATAAGGCGATTATTTTCGCGCTGAAAAAAGTCAAGCAGTTAATCGGTAAAATAAAGGCCAAAACAACCGAAATTGAAATACGCGCGGACAGCGAGCTTGTTGTTCGTCAGTTAAACGGCAGATATAAAATTTTAGACAAGGGGCTTCAGTTCCTTTTTGTTGAGATTTGGAATTTAAGGCTGGATTTCAAAAAAATTGACTTTGTTCATATCCCGCGAGAGAAAAATAAACTTGCAGACAAATTGGTAAATCAGGCATTAGATAGCCAATAAAACACAAAAACCGCCCTTTTGGGGCGATTTTTGATCGCTAATCAATAAGCCGAATTCTGTCTAGGACGATAATTTATCTGGGTCGCGCATTACTGCGCGGCTCAAGCGGCACTCCTCATCAGACGTCGGATTCCAGAAGTCAGAAATCTGATATCCGAAATCCGACATCCGATAAGGCACGGCCTTGCACCAGGTAGGGTTTGCCACATGCGACAGTTGCCTGCCGCAAGCGTGCGCTCTTACCGCACGATTTCATCATAGCCCGGCCTTTAGGGCTGGGTTGTGTATTTTCTGTTGCACTTTCCGTGGGATTGCTCCCCGCGGGTGTTACCCGCTACCTGATTCTCCGGTATTTAGCCGAAGGGTGTTCGGACTTTCCTCCATCTCGCGCGTAGCGCGAGAACCGAAAAACGCACGAACATAAAAACGTAAGAACAAGTTGTTCTTTGGTTTATGGGTTCTTTAGTTTTTTGGTTCTTGTGCTACGCACAAAACAGCTACCGTCTAGATTAGCGATGTGTTTACGCTAACATAATTAAATAATTTAGTCAATTTGCATGCCATCATGTTTTTTTGGTTTTTTGGCTGCCATGATGAATACTATGGTCGGAAAGTTTCTGATTTCCACTGACCATTTTATTTCTCCGAAGAATTTTCTTAAAATTTTACGCAAAGCCAGGCTGTATTGGTATGGAATAAAAACTCCGTTGTCTTTTAAAATTTCCGCCGTTAGCCGAACGATATCCCTTTTTTTCTCTTGCGGGAAAAAGGAAAAAGGGATGCCGGAGACGACCACATCGGCCTTAGGCAAGGATCGGCCAATTTCAAGTATATCGTCTCTCATCACTTCGAGTCTCGGGTCATTTATTTTTTTCAGATATTCTATGAATTCGGGTTTGATTTCTACCGCGATGAGCCGGCCGTCTTCCGGCAGAATACTTAAAATTTTCCTGGTGATGACGCCGTTGCCAGGCCCGTATTCGATGACGGTTTTCACGTTCGGACCAAACGCTTTAACTATTTTTTCAGTGGCGTATTTGGAAGTCGGGGCGAGCATGGCGGCATTTTTGTAATCGGTCAGCACGATTTTCAAAAATTTGAATATATTTTTCATTGTTTTTCCATTTTATGAATTTTTTTGTGAATCAGCTTGATTAAAATTATTACCGCCAGAAGCCAGGCGCCGACGATCGCTCCCAAGATTACCGGATCTTTTCGCAGAATGGCTTCAAAAGCGTAAACGATGACAAAGGCGTAGGGGATTTCCGCTAAAATTGTGACCAGCATATATTTGGCGAAGTTGAAGCGCAAAATGCCGAGAGTGTAACCGGGAATCTCGGATGGTATTGTGAAGCGTAAAAGAAAGACCGACAGTAGTCCGGAATTTTCCGAAAACATACGATGATAATAATCAAGCTTTGTTTTTGATACAAAGTGCCGCAAAACCGGCCTGCCGGCAAACCGCCCGATGATATAGGAAAAAATTGCTCCCAAAATCCAACTGGAGAGTATGAAAATCATTGTAACAAAAGCCCCCCAGATTGATACCGCGATTGGCACCGCGAAAATGCTGGAAAGGAAGAAAAACATGGCGGAAAGAATCGTCAAGAAAAAGAAAATGATGATGCCTGAGACCGGCTGTTCGACCAGCTGACTCTCAAAAAAAGCGACCAGGTTATCATATTCCGCCTGGAGTGTTGTTGAGCCCCAAAATATAAAGACCAAAACGGCGCTCAAGATGACAAGTAAGATTGTTTTTCTGTATTTTTCTTTCAGCATTAATAGTGCATGCTATTCTGTAGCTTTAGCGAAAGATAGCTGCCGGGCTTGGATTCGAACCAAGATACTGGGCTTCAAAGGCCCATGTCCTACCATTAGACGACCCGGCAATCGGGCTGCTGGGAATTGAACCCAGGCCGCGTGCTCCCAAAGCACGAATACTACCGTTATACTACAGCCCGCGCTTGTTAAATTGTATAAAAAATTATATAATAAAGTTCGTTAAAGAGCAATTTGCCCTCGTAGCTTAATGGATAAAGCAGGACTCTTCTAAGGTCTTGATGGGGGTTCGATTCCCTCCGAGGGCATTAAAACTATCTTTTTACGAAAAAAAGAGAGATCGCGAAAAGCCCTACTCCAAAGAGAACAATTGTCGGGCCCGGGACGAAGGATAACTTGTCTGCGATGAGGACGCCGCCAACCGATATTGCTCCGCCAAGCGCGGCGGAAAGCGGCAAGTACATTTTCATGTTGCGGCTGATATTTTTCGCCACAGAAGCGGGGATTATTGTCAGCGCTCCCATCAAAAGAGCGCCAACAAGTTTTATGCCGAGCGCTACCGCGGTCGCGAAAATTAATAACAGTATCAGGTCGTATTTTTTGCCCAAACCGTGGGCTTTGGCGAGTTCCGGCGATACGATTGTGAATAGGAAATTCTTTGCCAGATAAAAAGTGGCAATGGTAAGCGCTGCGGCCGTTGCCGCGAAAATCGCGAGAGCCAGCGGGCTGAACGCGGGAAATTCTCCGAACAGCGATTCAATGAGTTCGTGGTCCGGAATGGCAAGAATACCTATCGCTAAGCTTGCTGTAAAAAGAATTCCGACCAGGGCTTCCGAAGAAAGCTTGGTTTTTCCTTCAAGCCACCAGACGATTGCGGCGGCGGCAAGAAGCGAAAGCAAAAGCCCCCAGAAAGGGTCTATGGCGTAAACAAGCGCAAGGGCTATGCCGGGCAGAGCTACATGCGAAAGCGCGTCTCCGACCAGCGCCATCTTTTTCAAGATGATGAATGAGCCGATGGCGCCGGACGATATGCCTACCGCGAGCGCTATTATTAACGATTGATTTAATGAGGTTTCCATTGATGATGATAAAATGTTCCTCCGCCATACAATTTTGAAAGCTCCGTTGGATTTAGGACTTCCTGAGGCGGACCGTAGCATACGAGTTTTTTGTCCAGGCAGATGACTTGCTGGGCATAACGGTAAACGATATTCAGGTCGTGTGAGATGAGGATAACGGCGATGTTATGTTCTGTCTGCAGGCGGCGTACGAGGTCGTAAATTGTTTTCTCGCCGCCGACGTCAATGCCCGAAGTCGGTTCGTCCAGAAGCAGTATGCCGGGATGATTGAGCATAGCCCAAGCCACGAGAATGCGCTGGAGCTGGCCGCCGGAGAGTTCGCCTACGGGTTTTTTCAGGATGTCGTCCGTGAGACCGACCGAATTAAGCTCATGAGCGAGGTGATTCTTAAATTCTTCGGTTACATTCCAAAAGCGCTCGGATTTCAAAAGAAAAAATTCTTCAACGCTTATTGGCGCGGAGCGCTCTACGGAGAATCTTTGCGGGACGTAGCTTATTTGGATTCCTTCGCGCCATTTTATTTCTCCGTCATAAGGCACGAGGCCGAGAAGCGCACGGAGAAGAACCGTTTTCCCGGCGCCGTTGGGGCCGATAATGGCCAACGCTTTGCCGCGCTCCACCGAAAAAGAAACGTCTTTAAACACCGTTTCTCCGTCAAAGCTGACGAATAAATCTTTTACTTCCAGAATGGTATTTTTGTTCAGCATGGGTTCATAAACGAGTTTTGTGCCGCGGGGGTGAATCGAACACCCGACGCCTACCTCTTCAGGGTAGCGCTCTACCACTGAGCTACCGCGGCGAAATGAGCGGCATAAAGATCATTATATCTGAAAAAAAGGCGCCAATCAAGGCGCTTTTGCGTATTTATCCAGGTTGTTTTCAAATTCGCGCAGGCGTTTCCAGATACTGCGCAATTCGGTGATGGTAGTCCAGTTGTCTATAAACAATCCAAAACTGTTTTCAATTTTACCAAAAGCGTTTGTGATCTGTATCATTATTCCAAGAGTAATGGTTCCGGCAAAAAGCGACGGTCCCGCTATTACAAACGGTATTACAACCATAATTTGATTATATAAATTTGCCCAAAGGTCAAAATATCCGTAATGAAGAAAGAGGCGATGGTAGTTGAATCTAAGGCCGGTAAATAATTCCGTCAGCGTTCCGATTGACGAGTAGCTTATTTTGTCGTCCTCGCCATATACAAGCTCTTTTCGAAACGCCGCCTCCACTTTTTGGTTATTGTATTCAAGGCCGGGTAATTTAATGCCGACAAACCAAGAAATAATCGTGCCGCCTAAAGTTAGAACGACGACTATCCAGACAAGCGACCCCGGAATATTTTCCATATATTTTATATGAATGCCTTGGCCCAATGTCCACAGAATTGGCAGAAACGCAAAGAGCGTCATTATCGCGCGCGTGATTTTTAGCCCGAGAGATTGAATTGTTTTTGCGAATTCTTTCGCGTCTTCTTGAATGCGCTGGGAAGCGCCTTCAATTTCTTCATCAACGTGGCGCCAGCGCGGAATGTAGTCAAACGTAATGGCTTCACGCCATCGGAAGGTATAAAGACGTGATAGATAATTAAGGGTGCTTGCGGCTAAAATAAATAAAATCGCAAGCCATGTAAATTCAATAAGTTTTTGATAAAAATCATCAAATGTATGCTGGCCGGTTTTTTGCAGAATATCGTAAAAACCGCCGTACCAGGAATTGAATTTAACCGAAAGATAAACCTGGGCATAAAGCAAAATCAATATTAAGATTCCGCCGCCATAAGCCCACCAAAACCACTTTCTGTTCGCGAAAAAAGCCCTTATCATTCATTGCCTCCGTTGCAATAAGTCAAAGAACCTCAGCCAGTTTTATCATTATTAACTTGTATTGTCAAAAGCTTGCAATTAATTTGTCACGGGTGTAATTTATATTTGGTTGCTTTAACAAACGGAGGGGCGCTTTATGAATAATCGGAAAGTTATTGTTTTTCTGCTTGCGTTGGTTTTGGGCCTGGCATGGATTGCGAATAATAAAGCCACGGCGCAGTACAATGCGCCGATTGCGTATGCGCAAATTCTTGAGATGGTAGAACGAAACTCTATTTATGAATTAAGCAAAGCCGAATTAACCGCGCTTAGCGAATGTATTTTGAACAGGGCATTTATCTCCATAAATATTCCCAAGAATGCCGAGTTGGGAAAAGATTTTTTAATGCAGTCATGTTTTGCCAAAGACAAGCACGCCGGTTATGAATCTCCGGTTCAAGTAAAATTGGAACAGGCGCAAAGAACCGGAAAATTTAGCGGAATTGGAATTGAAATCGGGCTTTCCGAAGACGGGCAAGGAGCTGTTGTTAAGGGGATAATTGACGGCGGTCCGGTGGCTAAAAGCGGCCTTTTGAAAGAGGGGGATTTAATTATTGCGGCGGGAAATAATCCCAAAAATATGCGTTCTTTTGTCGGTTTTTCTGTATCCGATATTGTAGTAATTATACGCGGGAAGATTGGAACCGCGGTAACGCTGGAAGTTGTTCGCGGAGGAAATAAGCTCCCGTTGATTGCGATAACGCGCGGGGAAGTTAAGCTAATTTCGGTTGAGTTTCGCAAGCTTGATTCCGGCATCGGTTATTTGCGATTGAGGTCTTTCTTCAAGATAAATTTAATTGAAGAAGACGTTTTGCCCGCGCTTTTGCGGTTAGCAAACGACGGCGTTGACCGGTTGGTTATTGACCTTCGCGGCAATCCTGGGGGACTGGTACGGAACGCAGAGCAATTTGCCGAAGTTTTTGCTCCGAAAGACAACGCGTTTATCATTGAAATTCGCGGTAGAGAAGAAGGTGAAACTTACGCCTCGGAGCATTTCGGTGAAAAATTTGGACTTTATTCCGGATGGAAAACCGTTATTTTGGTGGATGGCAAATCCGCTTCCGCTTCAGAGCTAGTTGCCGGTGTCATGCAGATTTGGGGTTCAAAGATTTTCGGCGAAAAAACATACGGCAAGGGTAGTATGCAGTCAGTATTTTCTTTGGCAGATGGCGGGCGGTTTAAATTGACTACGGCTAAATGGTATTTTTCTAACGGCAAAACTCCAGATGGTGTCGGAATTATTCCGGATTTCGCGATAGCGAAAGATCCAAACGACGAAAAAAGAGACGCGGTGCTTGAGGAAGCCGTCAAATATCTTAAAAATTTTCAATAAAGGGGGAGGGTTGACCCCCTTTTTTATTTGGTGGTATATTAAAAGTGATCTTCACAACTTAAGGCAAGGAGGCGACAATGCTTGGTTTTAGAGCCAGAGCAGGACCGTTTGTTTTTTTGAGCTTGATGATTGCCGCATTTAGTTTTTTTGAAACAGCGCGCGCGGATCATGAGAATATTCAGAATCTCCTCGCAAGAATTCCTAAATCCATAATCGAAGCGGAAAATTTAGCTCTTGAAAAGGGCGTGCCGTCCGCGGTTGTCGGTCGTTTCAGGGCCGTGACTCCGATAGTGGTTGAAATAACCGCTTTTAGCAAAGAATATAATTATGGCTCAAGCGGCAGCGGAGTGCTCATAGCCGACGATTTGGTGTTGAGCGCTTTGCACATTTTTCCCGCGTTTGAGGAGCTTATTTCCAGCAAACGTTTGCGGGTCAGGGTTTTTATAAACGGCGAAATTGTTCTTGGATATATTCCGGACAAGCGCTATTACGATATCAAAAGCGACTTGGTGGCAATAAAGCTTTTGGAAAAAATTCCAATTGTTCCGGTTCCGATAGCTCAAAACGATCCAGCTGTAGGAGAAACGGTTTACAGCTTTGGTTATGCTATATTGGACAGACCGGTTAGGTTGAATTTGGAATACGTGGGCGATACTTATAATTCCGGGCAGCGTTATCTGGTTACGACCAGAAGTTATGAACATGGATATTCCGGCTCGCTTTTGTTTAACGCGCGCGGTGAAGCAATAGGTGTTGCCGCCATGGCAAGTGAAAGAGGGGCTTTTGGATTTACGGTTCCGTGGGAAACTGTTTTGGAGTTTCTCAAAAAAATCCCGGAGTTTAAATCATAGGGCGCTTTGCCCTCACACCTATGTGTAGGTGTGAGGGCTTTGTATTTGACCCCCGCACCTATGTGTAGGTGTGGGGATTTGACAAATATAATTAAGTCGGCTATAATACTAGACGTTATTCAGAAAAGGTCGAAAATGGTTAAAAATACACGCTTTAATGGAAAGAGTTGTTGACAAGGAATTCCTTGAGTATCTCGTGAAGTCCATAGTTGACCATCCGGACGATGTGAAGGTTGACCGCAAGATTGACGAGAGGGGAGTTCTTTTAACATTGCATGTAAACGCTCAGGACATGGGGCAGGTTGTCGGCAGAAAGGGCGCCACGGCGCAGTCCATCCGCTCGCTTTTGAGGATTGTCGGCATTAAGCACAATGCCCGCATTAATTTGAAAATTGAAGAGCCGGAAGGAAGCACCCGCGCTCCGCGTTCAGAAGACGCAGGTTACTGAGTTCTTGGAGACACGAAGACCGCCCCGGTGGACGCCGGAGCGGTTTTTGTTTTATGCTTAAAAATGTGATTGACTATGAGATTTGATATTATAACGATTTTTCCGGATATATTTGACTCTTATTTCAATGAGTCCATTATTAAGCGCGCGCGCGTCAAAAAACTTATAGATATTCGCGTTCACAATTTGCGAAAGTTTTCGCGCGATAAACATAAGAAGGTTGACGATAAGCCGTATGGCGGCGGACCAGGAATGGTTTTGAAAATTGAACCTATTGTAATGGCACTCGGTTCAATTTCAAGAAACAAGAAACAAGAAACAAGAAACAAGACATTGGTTGTTTTGTTTTCTGCGGCTGGCAAGCAGTTTAGTCAGAAAATGGCGCGGGATTTCTCCAAAAAATACGAGAAAATAGTCATGATTTGCGGCCACTACGAGGGCGTGGATGAACGTGTCAAAAAAGTGATTCATGATTTAGGATTCATGCTTCAAGAAGTTTCGATTGGTCCTTATGTTCTAACCGGCGGAGAATTGCCGGCAATGGTTATGGTGGACGCGGTTTCCCGCCAGATTCCCGGAGTGCTTGGCAAAAGCGAATCGTTGGAAGAAAAACGTTACGGCGTCGGCGTGCCGGTTTACACGCGCCCGGAAGTGGTTGTTTATAAAGGCAAAAAATACCATACGCCGGAAATTTTGATTTGTGGCGATCACAAAAAAATAGAAAAATGGCGAACTAACAATCTAAGGTAGTCGGACTACCTTAGATTAACCCAATCTTCTTTTTTACTTCTTTAATTTTCTTTTCGGCGCGAAGACGCGCTTTTTTTGAGCCGGCGGCGAAAGTTTTTTTGAGAGTCGCGGGCTTTTTAAGCAGGGCTGTTTTTTTTACGCGAAAATCTTTGAAGTGTTTGTTTATTGATTCCGCAAGCTCAGTTTTAAAATAAGAGTAATTTTTTCCGGCAAATTTCTTTTCCAGCCGAGTGACGGATTCTCCCGAAAGAGCGCTATAAATGGATAGCAAATTTGAAATAGCCGGCTTGTTCTTTTTATCATATTTTATCTCGTTTCCGGAATCGGTTACGGCCCTTTTGATTCTTTCTTTTATTGTGTTCGGTTCGTCGTCTATGAACAGACATCCAGCCGGAAGTGATTTTGACATTTTTTTTTGCGGATTATCTAAGCTCATCACGCGTGATGTGGAGGTCAACAAAGCTTTTGGTTCAACAAATGTTTTGCCGAACTTTTTATTGAACTTGCGCGCGAGAGTTCTGGCAAATTCAAGATGTTGAAGCTGGTCTTCACCGACCGGGACGAATTGAGCGTCGTAAAGAAGGATGTCCGCCGCCATTAGAATCGGATATTCCACTAGGCCAAAATTTGACTCTTCGGCGATATTTTCAATTTTTTCTTCCGTTAGTTTTTCTCCGGTTTTTTGCTCTATTCTTTGGAGCACTTTCTCTTTAAACGCTGTCATGCGTATAAGTTCGCTTATAGGGGTAAGCGGTCCGAGAATTAGTTTAAGTTCTTGAACTTGTCCGATTTGCGACTGTTGGAAAAGGATAGATTCTTTCGAGTTAAGGCCTATCGCCAAAAAATCAGCCGTTAAGTTTATGACGTTGGCCCTTAAATTTTTTGCCTCAGGATTTTCGGTAAGCGCGTGCAGGTCCGCGACAAAAAAATAACAATCGTATTTTCCCGAGTTCTGTAAATCAACGAAATTTTTTAGCGCGCCCAGATAATTGCCGAGATGCAGTCGGCCGGTGGGCTGGATTCCGGAGATTAGAATTGGTTTCATTTTAAACTTCTATAACAACCGGAATAATAACCGGTCTTCTTCTTGTCTTATTATAAATGAATTGTCCGAGTTGGTCGCGCAGAAGCGATTTCAGATAATCGGCGTTGAAGCGCTGATGAGTTGGCATTTGCCCGAGTATGCCGCGAACCCGTTTTCTTATTTCGTCCAGTGTCTCCTTATTTTCGCGCAAATAAATAAATCCGCGCGAGATTATATCCGGATTTTTCAAGAGCCGGCTTTCGCGTCTGTCAAGTGTGATTATTACCACCAGCATTCCTTCTTGCGCCAGCATCCTTCTGTCTCGCAGAACAACTTCCTCCACGTCGCCTACACCAAGTCCGTCAACCATAACGTAAAACGCCGGTACGCTTTCTTTTGATATTTCAAATTTGTCTTTGCTAAGCAGAGCTATTTGTCCGTTGTCCATAAGTTTTATGTTTTCTTTTGGAATACCGACTTCGCGCCCGTTAATTCCATTGGCTTGGCGCTTGAAATAATGTCCATGAACCGGGACCAAAAATTTCGGTTTAAGAAGTTTCATTACGGTTTTGAGGTCCTCTTTTGGAGCGTGTCCGCTGGCGTGTATGTCTATGTGCTGGGAGGTATATACAATGGCGCCTTGCCTCGCCAGATTGTCCTTGAGATTTTGGATGTCGCGCTCGTTTCCGGGAATGACCGAAGCGGAAAAAATAACCGTGTCGCTTTCTTTCAGGCGAATATGCTTGTGTTCTCCGCTTACTATTCTCATAAGGCCGGCTTGAGGTTCGCCTTGCGCGCCGGTTGTCATTATGAATATTTTGTCGTCTTTGTATTTGTGCATTTCCTCAACGGGAATAACCAGCCCTTTTTTGATTTTTATATATCCCAAATTTTGGGCTATCTGGACGTTGTCTTTCATTGAGCGGCCGTTCAGCACCACTTTTCTTCCGAGTTTGTCGGCTATTTTCATAATTTCGTATATGCGCGTCAGAAGCGAGGCAAAGCTCGCGACTATGATTCTACCCTCCGCGTTTTTGAAGAGTTCTTCAAGATTTTTTTCCACTATTTTTTCGGAAAGAGAAGCGCCGGGCTCGTCGGCATTGGTGCTGTCGGCGCAAAAAGTGTGAACGCCCATTTTTCCTACGCGGATAAATTCTTCAAGCTCCAGGGGTTTTCCGTCAACCGTATAATCAAGACGAAAATCGGCAAAATGCACCATATTGCCGACCGGGGTTTTAAGAACGACGCCGGTGGTGTCGGGTATGGTGTGGTTCACGCCGAAAAATTCTACTTCAAAATAGCGGCCCAATGAAACACGGTCGCCGTAATTGACCGTGTGCGTTTTAAGTTTGGGAGCGTTTCTGAATTCCTCTTGCCGTTTTTCTATAATGGCTTTGGTCAGCGGCAGGGTATATATGGGCGGATTGCCCAGTTTTTCAATGAGATAGGGAATTGCCCCGATATGGTCGTAATGACCGTGCGTGAGTATCACCGCCCTGATGTTTTGGCGTCTCGGCTCAAGGCAAGTGATGTTCGGTATAATAAAGTCAATTCCCGGAGTTTCTTCCTCCGGAAACTGAATACCCATATCTATAATTACAATTTCGTTCTTATATTCAAAAAACATCATATTGCGACCGATTTCTTCCAGTCCGCCAAGGGGTACGAAACGCAAAATCGCCTCCGTTTCGTGAGAGGGAGGAGCTACTCCGAGCGCGGACGCTCTAGGATGTTCAGCGGTTTTGGTCTTTTTAAAAGGAATCATTTAATGACTTGAAGCCGAGTGCCCCTGAGAGGATTTGAACCTCTACCCGCCTAAGGCGGACAGCGCCCTGAACGCTGCGTGTCTGCCGATTCCACCACAGGGGCACACTCACTTATAAGCTAAATACTTGTTATTTTTGATGATAGCATACATTTTTTAAAATTGCAATAGCCGCACGCTTTTCGTGTGCCATTGCTCCACTCTGTCAAATCTGTGCGATGGCGTTGTTATGAAGGAATCGTCAAATCCGCCGAGAAATGGAACCGAAACATAAAGATAGTCAGGCGAATAAAGAAAAATAGCCGGCGCGTCGTTGTATATAACGGATTGTAAAGCGTTTAAATCGCCTGCGCGCCGTTCCGGATCGGCGTCTTCGCGTATTGATTCTAATAAAGCGTCTGCGGTTCTGCTGTCATATAACGAAAGATTCAATCCCGGGTAGTATTTCTCGGAAGAGTGCCAAAACGAGAAAAGGTCCGGCACGCTGTTTAGGATATTTCCGAACATAAGCATTTCATAGTCCCTTGCCCTTATTCTTTCCGAAACAATTCCGCGTGGGTCAAGCATGACAACGTTAAGCCGCGCTCCTATTTTTAGCCAGTCATCTTTCAGTATTTGCGCGGTTTTTACCAGAAAATCTATCTGCGGAACAACCATTACAAAGTTAAGTTTAACAATGCCTTGCTTTAACTCTCTGGCGCGGACTCCCTCATCTTCTTCGTCGGGTAGCCATCCGCCCGCTTCAAGAATCGCGGCGGCTTTTTCAATTGAAAATTCAGTTTCGGTATAAATATCTTTGCCGAATCCTTCCATGTCCGCGAGAAGGGGACCGTGAGAGACCTTGCCGTGGCCGTCGAGAACGTTATTCACGAGAACGCTTTTGTCTGTCGCTTGTCTAAGCGCCAATCGCACATTTTTGTCGTTTAAAGCCGGGTTGGAATCAGCGTTGAAAAAGACCGCGTAATATCGCGGCATGGAAATTTCTCGCAAATCGTGCCGTATTTTTATTTTATTCAAATTCATGGGGTCTATGCCGCCAAAACCGTCAATCTGCCTGTTGTTCAGCGCGTTTATAATTCGGTCTTCGTCGGAATAAAATTTTAGAATTAAATTTTCAATCAAGGGCATTTCCCCGATATATTCTTCGTTCCGTTTAAGCGCGAGATGGGTGATAAAGCCGTCGCGGCGCGTCTCAAAATTTACGAATTGAAACGGTCCGCTGCCGAGCGGTTTGAGATTATAATCTGATAACTTGAAATTGGCCGGAGGAACGTCGGCGAATATGTGTTTTGGAATTATAAAGAGCTCACGCAGATTGTTTTCAAAAAACGCGTACGGAGTTCTTGTAACAAGACGCAATTCACGCGAGCTTACGCGTTCCGCCACGACTCCCTGCCACGTTCTGAAAAGGGGAGAGTTGGAATCCGGGTCTTGTATGGAGTTAATTGTGAATATAATATCATCGCTGGTAAGCGGTTCACCGTCGTGCCAAAACAAATTTTCTTTCAGGCGGACGGTCCAAATTCTGCCATTTTCGCTAGCGTTTGCGGATTCAGATAAATCAATTACATTGCTGAAAATAAGACGGATAAGGTCGCGGTCGGCGTCATTTGTTCCGGATATTACGGGATTTATAAAGGTTGGCTGTCCGATTATGCCTTCTTTGTAATTGCCTCCGGCTAGAGGCGCGTCTATCGAGCGTTCCCACGCCATAAGGATATTATTCAGAACAAACGCGAAAATAAAAATTGCGGCCGCCGTACTGACGGCATATCGTTCAGATGCGGAAAGAACCGACCAGATTTTCCTCAGTTTGTTCATTGTTTGTACAACTCAAGAACTCATGAACGGATGAACCTAAAACTGTTCTTGCGTTTAAAAAATAAACTTCGCGATTGCTAAAGCGGCGAAAATTGCCGCGAACACCGCCGTGGCTATAAAGACGCCGCGTTCAAGGCCGCGCCGTGTTTGGTAAAAACCGCCGTCGCCGCCGAAAACCCCGGATAAACCGGACGATTGTTCTTGAATCAGAACCAGAATTATGAGAATTATGGCAGTTATTATTTGAGCTAAAGATAGATAATCCATGTTTGTACAACTTAAGAACTCATGAACGGATAAACCAAAAAACAGTTCTTCGGTTCTTACGTTTTTTGGTACAATCTCCTCGCTGACAAACTGATTATAAAATTAATCAGGCCTATAATCAGCGAAGCGAGTATAAGAGTTCCTATCCCGTCTATACTAATGCCGGCGCTTAAAATGTCAACCAGGTAGAGTATGAAGGCGTTTAGGACGATTATAAATAATCCGAAAGTCAGAATTATGAACGGTCCGAATATAAATTTAAGAATAGGGCGTATAAAAATATTCAGTAAAGCAAGAAAACCAGCGGCCAGAAATATTTCCGTTAAGTTTCCCGATATCTCAAACCCCGGCAAAACATAAGCCGTTCCGGCAAATGCCGCCAGGTTTATCAGCGCGTAAAAAATTATTCTTGCTATAAGCTTCATACGGATTTCAGACTAGTTAACCTCACCCGTTCTACTCTTCAGAACCGCGGTTCGTCTGCTCCTGCGGCAGACG
>MGIR01000010.1:22869-27741 GCA_001793855.1 Candidatus Wolfebacteria bacterium RIFCSPLOWO2_01_FULL_45_19
GTTTCTTGAGGAAACTCTCGGAAGCGAAAAAGCTTGGTCTTTTGCGAAGCAAAAGTTTTTCGCTGAGAGCGTAGAGGCGGCGAGCCGCAGGAGCGAGCCGACCTCGGTTCCGAGAGGAATACAGGCGGCGCGCTATGAAGGTGCTTGATTTTATTATAACAGATGTTAAACTGGTACTCTAATGGCCGATATTATCGAGGAAGGCGTCATTAAAGAAAATGGCGCGGATATTTCCGAAGAAAAAAGGGCGCTGCTTACGGAAATGGCAAAAGCTGGTATTTTTTACGGCCGAAAAAAGACGAAAACGCATCCTAAAATGAAGCAGTTTATTTACGCCACTCGCAATGGCATTGAGATTATTGATGTGGCGCAAACCTTGAAATATCTTGATGCCGCGGCCGATTTTCTGAAGAAAGCCGCGAAAGAAGGCCAGATTCTTATTGTCGGCACTCAGCCGTCGATAAAACTATCTATTGAAAATTTCTCCAAAAAACATAAATTTCCTTACGTTGTGGAGCGCTGGATAGGCGGAACCCTTACCAATTTCAAAATTATACGCGCCCGCGTTGAATATTTTATTAAAATGAAAGAAGACAAGGATGCCGGCCGTCTTGGTAAATATACCAAAAAGGAAAGATTGCAGATTGATCGCGAGCTTGAGAAAATGAAATTAACGTATGAGGGGGTGAGAGGCATGGGTACCTTGCCGAAAGCCTTATTGGTTAGCGACCCAATCGTACATGATACGGCCGTTCGCGAAGCCAAGCGAATTGGAATTCGGATAATTGCCATAATGAGCACTGATTGCGACCCTGATCTCGTTGATTATCCCATTCCGGCAAACGCAAGTTCAAAAGCAAGCGTTGAATGGATACTTAATTATATTGATGAAAGAATTAATTCAGAAACTTAGAGGAGCTACTGGTGCGGGCATTATGGACGCCAAAAAAGCTCTTGAGGACGTCGGCGGCGATTATGATAAAGCGTTTGATTTGATACGCGAACGCGGTTTGGTTAAGGCGGAAAAAAAAGCCGAACGCCGCGCCACTGCGGGACTTTTGGAGTCGTACGTGCATAACGGCAGAGTAGGAGTTCTTTTGGAGATTAATTGTGAAACGGATTTTGTCGCCAGCACGAAAGAGTTTCGCGAGTTGGCGCATGAACTCGCGATGCAGATTGCGGCGATGGACCCGGCTGACGTTGATGAGCTTCCGGTTCAGCAATACATAAAAGATCCTTCAATCGCGGTTGGTGATATAATTAAACAAGCAATCGCTAAACTTGGAGAGAACATAAAAGTCGGAAGATTTGTGAGATACGAGATAAACTAAAGAAGGGTTGCGCAAAATATGTACAACTTCATTTTACAATTGATAATTTTCGCGAGTTTGGGCGCGATAATTTATGTGATTGCGCGGGCTTTGCCGCGCGTGGAAGGCGAGGATATTAATTCTAATAAGCGGCTTTCTTTGTTGGATTCGGTTTTTTCTTCCAAAACGCTGGACAAAGCCGATGTGTTCGTTAAGGTCATATTGGAAAAAATATTGAGGCGTATGAAGATTATAGTAATGAGAGCGGATAATTTTGTTTCCGAAAATCTTGGTAAAATCAAAGAAAACGGCGACAAACCAGACGGGTTTTAGAGACGAAGCGGGGTATGCTATAATTAAACAATGCAGAAAGGGTTTGCGGTCCTGCCAATTATTTTGTTGGTTAGCGTATTGATTTTTGAAGTGGCGGCGGCAGGAATATTTATTCTTTATATTTCACAGCAAACCGGCAGCACATTGCGCCGCCAGGTTGAAGCGTTGGCGGCGGCGGAGGCCGGTATTCACGATGTTCTGATAAGAAGCATACGGGATAAAAATTTTCCCACGCCGGAAGTTCCTTACGATATTACGGCAGGCGATTGGGCAGTTACGATTACGGTCGTTAAAAATGGCGATGAACGCGCCGTTACATCTTCGGCCCGCGCGTTTTCGCGAGGTAAAACCCTCAAAGCTATTTTGACGGTCGCTTCTTCCACTGGACAAGTTACAATAGATTCAGTAGTTGAGTTGTAATGAATATCGCGACTATTTTTGAAAAATTTATATTTTTTCTGATGCCCAAAGCGGTTGTCGGCGGGCTTGAAGTTTCGGATTCCGTAATACGTTTTCTTGGCACGAGAGGAAAGATGCCCAATTTTTCAATGCGTCTGCCTCCCGGGTTGGTGTCGGAAGGTCAAATCAAGGATTACAAAAACGCCGTAGCCGCGCTCAGCGCCGTCAAAAAACATATTGACCCGCGCGGCAACAGAAAAGTAAACGCGGTTTTAACAATACCGTCCAGCGTTGTTTACACGCAAACCTTTCAATTGCCCTACGTTGCGAAAGACGACCTTGAAAGCGCCGCGGAATTTAATATCAAAATGCTGTCGCCGCTCGGCAAGGAGACCGCTTACAGCGATTGGCAGCTGATTGGAGAGAATCAAGACCAGCTTGAACTTTTGGTCGCTTTCGCGCCGGCGGCGATTATTGACGAATATGTTAAAGCGGTAACCGAAGCCGGTTTTAAGCTTATTTCTTTGGAATTTCCGTCTCTTTCCATCGTGCGTTTGATTAAGGAGAGCGGCGCGGCCGTTGACGTTAATCTGCCGTATCTTATTTTGAATCTCACCTCTGAAGGTTTGGATTTTATGATAATGAAAAACGGCAATTTGTATTTTGATTATTTCCAGCCATGGAAGACCGCGGGTGACGGCTCAAGACAGATAAATTGGTCGGAATTTCAGGAAACCGTAGTGCGGGAAGTTAGGAGGATTTTAAATTTTTACAATACGCGCTGGGGTAAAATAGAAAACCTTATTCTCATAACCCCGTCGTTTCACGACCGTTTGACGGCTTTAATAACGCAACAATTCTCCCTTAAAGTTCAGCCGCTGACTTTGCGCGCTTACGGCAAAGTCGCGCAGTCCTGGTTTACTGTTTTGGGCGCTGCTTGGCGCGGCAACATTTCGCGCTCGCGCGATACCGCCATTTCGCTCATGAGCGTCAGAGTAAAGCAAGAATATTTTCATGAAGAAGTGCTTTTACTCATCAATTTATGGCGTAACATAGCCGCGGCGGCGCTTGTATTCGCCATAGCCGCCTTTCTCGCGGTCAATGTTGTTATCGGTCGCGTGCAAAATCTTGTTGGAGAACATTTACGGGATATATCCGGAATTGCTCTTGATATTGATGAAATCAATAAGCTTAAAAATGAAGCCGAAGAATTTAATCGTTTGGTTGACCTTATCGGAGGCGTTAAGGCCGACAGGGTTGACTGGGTGACTTTGTTTAGAAAAATTATTCAAACTGCCGGTCCAAGAGTGACGATAGACAGAATTTCCATACCGTCCGTGAGTCAGCTTATAGGCGTTAGCGGCAACGCGCTAAACGAGGCCTCGGTGTTTGAATTTGAAAGAAATCTCGCGGCAAAGCGGGAATTTTCGGATGTGCGTCTTCCCATCGCTTCAATACAAAGAACCGTAGCCGGCAGGTGGGCTTTCGGTGTAAGTTTTGCTCTGGTTGAGGTTCCTTTTTTGGAATAGCGCCTGTTGATAACTTTTTTGACGGAGCGGGTTTTATCTTTGGTATAATTAACAATATGAATAAAAAACTTATTTTTCCGATTATTGCGAGCGTTGTCGCGGGCATGGCGGTTGTCTTTGTAGTGTTTGCCGCGCCTACGCTGGCGCCGCCGAGCGGAAATCCTTCCGCCGCCATCAATGTATCTTCCACAGACCAGGAGAAAACAGGCGGATTTTTTATCGCCACACAGGCCGGAAAAAACGTCGGCATCGGGATGGCGAGTCCTGGGGCGAAACTGGAAGTTCAGGTGGCAAGTACAGTTGCGGATTTAACCCGCTTTTCTCAAGTTCAAGCGGTAAACAATGTCGGAGGATTTTTAAGGTTTCTTGCAGGGACAGCTGGTGCAACAAGCCGTGGTTTTCTGGGCTTTGCTCATACTGGTTCAGGTTCGGATACAATTTTTACAGGAGAGCTGGCTGACGCTATGGTTTTTAGGGCTGAAGGCGCACTTCATCTTGGCGGTGGAGGAAACAATCTGGCAATGACAATAAACAACGGCAACGTCGGCATCGGGACGACGACGCCAACCACGGGCAAATTGGTCGTTGAGGGTGGAAATGTTGACGTGGTTAACAACAAAGTGATTAATTTAGCTCCTCCAACTGCGTCAACCGACGCCGCCACGAAGGCGTATGTTGATGCGGCCGCGGGCGGTGGCTGCGGGTACATGCAAACATTTACGTCTAGCGGGACATGGACCAAACCCGCCACGGTTTCCGCGGCTTACGTCACGATGGTTGGCGGCGGCGGTGGCGGTGGGAGTGGCGACTGTTGCGGCAATGGCGGCGGCGGCGGCGGTAGTGGGCAGGGGTTTGTTAAGCATCCGATATCTGTCAGCGCTGACGTGACCGTGACGATTGGCGCGGGCGGTGCTGGCGGTGGTGTTGGTGCCGCGGGCAGCGTCGGAGGAAACACGACTTTTGGCGCGCTGCTTACGGCCAATGGCGGCGGCGGCGGCTGTGGAACAACAGGTGCAAACTGCTGGGGCGGTGCCGGTGGCAATTTCACCTCAAGTTGGCCGTGGAACTCCGGCGGTTCCGGTTATGGCACTAGCGCACAATCTACCTATAACTCTTTCGGTGTGGCCATTACTTCGCCATGGGCATGTTATGCCGGCGGCGCCGGCGGCGGCATCGCCGGATACAGTATAGGCAGTGGCGGCAGTTGCGGCTTTGGTGGCGGCGCCGGTGGCGTCAACTGCGGCGGCGGCGGCGGCGGCTCAATTTTCGCCAAAGGAGGCAATTGCTCAAGCGGAGCAGGT
>MGIR01000010.1:27768-42786 GCA_001793855.1 Candidatus Wolfebacteria bacterium RIFCSPLOWO2_01_FULL_45_19
CCTTCCAACCTAACGTAGTCCGACCGCGTTAATCTACCCCTAGTCTTCTTTATACAAATATTCCGCGCGTACTGCATATTTGTCCGCCGTTTTTTACCGGTTGTGCGTAAAAGGGTTTTTGCGCCTCTGTGATTATTTGATATGCTCTAAACATATGAATTATTTCAACTCCACCGTTATTGTTTTAGCCATTGCTGTCTGGTATTTCTACCCTGTCGCTTCGCGGGATATATCCTCGGAATGCGACATTAAAGTTGAAGAGCGCGCCGTCAGAGGCAATTCTCTCACCCCACTCGCGAGAGACGGACAAAAAGTCAGGATTCTTTTCGGATATTACGATTGTCATGATATAAAAAGGAACGACATCGTCCTTTATTCATACGCCGGTTCGGGTTCGGATTCCCCGTTGATAAAGATAGTCAGAGCCGTTCCGGGTGATTCATACAAACTTCAGCGCGCGAACGGCGGGTGGCATATTTTAATCAACGGAGAAATATTGAAAAATTCGGAAGGGATTCCTTATCTTGTGTCCGGAAAGAAGTACGAAATGCTGGCGCTATACGAGCCGGGATACGCCGTCAACGGCGTTAATGAAAACACCTATCTTATTTTGGGCGAAATACCGTCCGGGACCGTTGACAGCACGCGCTTCGGCTTCATCAGCGGCAGTGAAATAATCGCCAAGGCGGAGCTTGCGCCCCATTGAAGAGGCGGTCTTTGTCATTTCTTCGATTGTAGACGTGATATATTCTGCATGGCGGAGGCGAAAGTTTTTTCAATCGTTTTTTTATTTGCCGATGATATTTTTTTTAGCACAAATTCGTTCGCCCTCGCCCTTGCTTGCCCGCCGAAGCCCTGGCGTAGGCGGGTCTCTTGTCTGATGCCCAATCGTAATCTCCAGAAGTTTTTAGTTCCAAGCGCTTTTATCACACTTTCGATTCCATGATGTCCGGCGGCGCCGCGACCGAAAGAAAATTTATATTTATCGAGATTAATATCCGAATCGTCATGGACTACAAGAAGTTCATCCGGCTTAAGACCGCGCTTTTTCAGTTCGCGCGCGACGAAACTTCCCGATAAGTTCATATAAGCGTCAGATTTTAATATTTGGGACTTCGGAAGTCCGTTGGACTTACGAAGTCCGTCTACGAACAAAAATCCGACATTGTGGTATGTATTTTCATACCTTGAATCCGGGTTGCCCAGGCCGATTACAAGCTTGATTTTTCTTGAGTTGAATTCCATTGCAAGACAGGTTCTTATTATTGTATAATGAAACGTACTAATGGTTAAATTTAAGCAATTTTTGATATCTGCTTGGGAGATTGTTGAAGTTCTGGTTGTGGCCATAGTGGCCGTTTGGCTCATACGAAGTTTTTTGATTCAGCCGTTTCTTATAAGCGGCGCGAGTATGGAGCCGAATTTTTCCGACGGCCACTATCTTTTAGTTGACCAGGTAACTTATAAATTTCGCGAGCCGCAAAGAGGGGAAATCGCGGTTTTTCGTTCTCCCGCGGATAGTTCAATCTTTTTTATAAAACGCCTGATAGGTCTGCCGGGCGAGAGCATTGTCGTTAAGGGCGGCTCCGTTTTTATTAACGGTGAACAGCTTAAAGAAGGATACATAGCTTCTGATTTGAAAACTTTCGGCGACCAAAATCTTACTCTTGAAGAAAACGAATATTTTGTTCTCGGAGACAATCGCGCCTTCAGTTTTGATTCAAGAAATTGGGGGCCGCTGGGCCGGGAGCGCGTTATCGGAGTGGTGCGCCTGCGTTTGTGGCCGTTAAACCAAGCAATGGCGATAGAAGCGCCGGCTTATTAAATGTAAAATTACAGATTAAAATGTTAAAATGCCTTAATTTTTAATTTTACATTGTCATTTTTTATTTTGATATTTACATTTTAAATTTTTAACAAATTATGAATAAACCTCAATCGTCTAAAAAACCAAAAAATCCAGCAAAGAGGAAGATGCTATTTCAATCTCCGAGAGGTATGCACGATATTTTGCCATTGGATCAGTTGTGGTGGGAAAAGTTGGAAAAAACCGCGAAGGATACCGCGGCATTTTATAATTTTCGGCGCATAGAGCCATCAATTGTGGAATCCGAGGAACTTTTTAAGCGCGCGCTTGGCGAAACAAGCGACGTCGTTGAAAAACAATTGTACGTTCTTAAAAGCGAAGGAGGGCTTGTTTTGCGTCCGGAATTTACCGCGTCAATGGTTCGCGCTTATCTTCAGCACGGCTTGCAGCACCTTGGCCAACCATTGAAGCTTTATGCCATGGGTCCGGTTTTTCGTCACGAAAGCCCTCAGGCCGGCAGATACAGAGAATTGCATCAATTGGATTTCGAAATTTTCAGCAGTGAAAGCGATCCGATTTATGACGCGCAGATAATTCTTGCTTTGCAAAGATTCGTAAAAAATTTAAAAGTCAAAAATGTAACTACGTATGTTAATACGATAGGATGTCGTTCTTGTCGCCCGGGATATCGCAGAAAGCTTTTGGAATATTACGGACGCCACGAGAAGGAACTTTGCGCCGATTGCAGGCGGAGAATTTCGCGTAATCCGTTTCGTTTGCTTGATTGTAAAGATGAAAACTGCGTGAAATTAAAAATTGACGCTCCTAACATTTTGGATAATCTTTGCGCGGCATGCAGTCGGCATTTCAAGGCGGTTCTTGAGTTTATTGAAGAGGTTAAAATTCCTTACATTGTGACTCCGCATCTTGTTCGCGGTCTTGATTATTATAATCGCACCGTTTTTGAAATGTTTGCCGAGGGTTTTGATTTCGCTATCGCGGGCGGAGGGCGTTTTGACGACCTTGCGGGAATGCTCGGCGGAAAAGCTACTTCGGCAACGGGTGGAGCGATTGGTTTGGAAAGAGTGTTGGAAGTTATGAAAACCGGCGACCTTAAACCGTCGATGGGACGCGCGAAATCCAAAATTTTTCTTGTTTACGTCGGCGATTTAGCCAAGAAAAAAACACTCGCGCTGATGGAAGAATTTGGAGAAACAGGCGTTTTGGTGGCGGAATCACTCGGCAAGGAATCTTTAAAAGCCCAATTGCGCGCGGCCGACAAATCCGGAGCCGCGTTGGCTTTAATTTTGGGTCAAAAGGAAGTGTTTGAAGAAACTATCATTCTAAGAGACCTTAAAAGCGGCAATCAGGAGACGGTACCGTTAACAAAAATTATCGCAGAAGTTAAGAAGCGATTAAAATAATGGATTGCTTATTTTGTAAAATATCCCGCAGGGAAATATCTGCGGAAATCATTTATGAGGACAATGACACAATGGCATTTTTAGATATTAATCCTCGCGCGCCGGGACATACGGTGGTTATACCGAAACAGCATGCCGAAAATATTCTTGAATTGACCGCCGGCGCGGTTGAGCCGCTTTTTTTGACAGTTAAAAAAGTTACTGCTATGCTCAAAAAAGCATTTGAACCCGACGGTTTTACCATTGGAATAAATCACGGGAAAGCCAGCGGTCAAGCAGTGGACCATCTTCATGTTCATATTTTTTCGCGATGGCGCGACGACGGCGGCGGGTCGGTGCATTCGGTCGTTGATAATCCGCCTAAAGAGTCGTTGGAGGAAATAGCATTAAAACTAAAGAACTAAAGAACGTAAGAACGTAAGTTACACTATGCCCATAAAAGTTAAACGTAAAGAAGGAGAAACTTCTAGTTCGCTGATATTTCGTTTTACCAAACGCGTTCAGCACAGCGGAGTTTTGAAAGAATCCAAAAAACGCAGATTTCATTCCAGGTCGCAGAATCGTACCAAGCGGCTTGTTTCGGCATTGTATCGCGAAAGGAAAAAAGCGGAAATGGAGAAAATGAGAAAAATGGGATTATTGTGACGGAAGCCAAGAAACTGAAAGAAACCAAGAAATTTGTAGAGCGGGTTCTGGGGATTTTAAAAAAAAGGAATGAAACTGTTGATGTATATTTTGTTAACGATAAAGAAATGAAACAAATGTATGGAAAAGCGACAAATGTTTTGGCATATTCGGAACCGGAAGATGTTCCTCATCCCGAAACGCGAAAAAAGTTTTTAGGAGAAATTTATCTGAACCCAGGTTATATTAAAAAGAGAGGCGAAGACATTGAATATCTTGCCATGCATGGCTTACTGCATTTGTTGGGATATAATCACGAGAAGAGAAAAGATAGAATGAGAATGGAGATAATGGAAGAATGGGCGCTAAAGAACGTAAGAACTAAATCATAGGTTATACAAAAATATGCTCATCACCGCCTTAGACATAGGAACGTCGCGTATAAAAGTTTTGATTGCCGAAGAAAAAAGAGATGGCCGTTTGGCATTGCTTAAGATTTTCAAATTGCCGTCAGTCGGTTTGAGAAAGGGAGCCATAGTTGATCAAGGAGACGCGTTTCGTTCCGTTGACGAAGCGATCACGAAAGTCAAAACGTTTTCAAAATCGGCGGCGAAACAAGTTTACATAAATATAGGAGGAGTGGACGTAAGGTCTCAGCCGTCTCGCGGCATTGTAGCCATAAGCCGCCCGAACAGCGAAATTTTCCAGGACGACGTTGATCGCGTTGTTCACGCGGCGCAGAGCATAAATTTGGCGTCAAATCGCACGGTCATACACGGTGATAATCGCCAGTTTATAGTGGATTCGGTCGGTGACATAATTGACCCCATCGGGATGATAGGCAGCCGACTTGAGGTTGACGCGCTTGTGATTGACGCTTTCGCTCCGTCCATTAATCTTTTGACCAAATGCGTCAAAATGTCCGGAAGCAAGATAGGTGGAATGATTTTTAATCCTCTTGCCGCGAGCCGGGCAGCGCTTTCAAAAAACCAGAAAGAATTAGGCGTGATGCTTTTGGATATAGGCGGAGGTTCAACTACTTTGGCAGTGTATGAAGAAAATAAACTTTTGCACTCGGCTTCTTTGCCGGTTGGAGCAAATAATATTACAAACGATATCGCGATAGGCCTCAAAACGTCAATTGAAGCCGCCGAAGCGGTTAAATTGTCTTTCGGCCACGCTATGGCTAAAGAGGTTTCGTCAAAAGACGGCATAGATATGAGAAAGCTTGACCTCAATGCCAAGAGTATTGTCTCAAGACGCTATCTTTCGGAAATAATAGAAATTCGTCTCGCGGAGCTGTTTGAATTCGCTGACAACGAATTGAAAAAAATTTCAAAGAGCCGCCAATTGCCGGCTGGAATAGTGATAACCGGAGGCGGAGCCAAACTTCCGGGCATCGCCGATTTGGCAAAACAGGAAATTAGGTTACCTGCGCAGATAGGCATACCGGATCCGAGGATGTTTGAGATTGGCAGTCCGGAAATAGCGGAGGAATTTGAAGACCCGGAACTCACCGTAGCCGCGGGTCTTGTGTTGTGGGGAAAAGATTTGACTTACAGAGGGCGCGGCAGTAATGTTTTAGGCAAGCTGCCTTTCGTTTTCGGAAAATTTTTCAGGCAATTTATTCCATAGATTACAATGAAGAATAAGAAAAAAAACGCTTCACGCAGGGTGCAAATCAAAGTTATAGGAGTCGGCGGCGCCGGAGGCAACGCCGTTTCAAGAATGGTTGAAAGAAATATTCGCGGCGTTGAATTTATATCCATAAACACGGATGCGCAGGATTTGGATTTTTCTCTCGCACGCAAGAAAATTTATATAGGAAAAAATTTGACCAAAGGTTTGGGAACGGGAATGAATCCTGAATTGGGCAGGCAAGCAGCCGAAGAAAATAAGCAGGATATTTTAGACGCGGTTAAGGGAGCGGATCTTATATTTATAACAGCTGGCTTGGGCGGCGGAACCGGCTCGGGAGCCTCGCCTGTTGTGGCTGAGCTCGCGAAAGAAACCGGAGCGCTTACAATCGCGGTGGTTACAAAGCCGTTTACTTTTGAAGGAGCTCAGCGTAACAAAATCGCGCAGGATGCGTTTGTGAAGATAAAAGAAAAAGTGGATGCTACGATAACAATTCCCAATGACAGAATTTTCAGTGTCATTCAAAAAGATACTCCCTTAATCAAGGCGTTTGGGGCGATAGACGATGTTTTAATAAACGCGGTTCAGGGTATAACCGATATCGTTTCTTCTCCGGGATTGGTCAATGTTGATTTTGCCGACGTTAAGACAATAATGCAGGGAACCGGAACGGCTATTGTGGGTCTTGGAATATCGAGCGGGCAAGACCGCGCAATGAAAGCTATTTCTCAAGCGGCGCAGTCACCTCTGTTGGAAACGTCAATTGACGGCGCCAGAGGCATTCTTCTTTGTCTAGCTTCAAACCGCGACCTTAAAATGGCGGAAGTAAATGACGCGGCAAAAGTTGTTGCCGAAGCCATAGATCCGAGTTCAAAGATTATTTTTGGCGCTTATAACGATAAACGGCTTAAAAGCGGAAAGTTGAAAATAACGCTTATAGCTACAGGTTTTAACGGAATTTCATCAAACGGTTCGTCAACACTTTTTAAGTTCGCGTCAGAACCCTCGTATCGCTTGACTGATTCGTTTAAAAATGATGAAACCAAAGAGGAATTAGCCGGTGGGTCGGTAAAACAAGCCAAAGAGAAACAGGAGAAAGAAGAAGTTTGGGACATTCCCACATTTCTCCGCAAGCGTAAGCGATAAAATCTGATATCTGACTTCTGACATTTGATAACTGACTGTTATCCACAGGTCATGTGAATTTTTTTTGTTATATGATTAAAACAGTGACGATTAAACACAAAATTCAATCAATTATCAAACGCGACGGTCGTGTAATGTCTTTCGACCAGTCGCGAATTACTAATGCCGTCTATCGCGCCATGCAGGCGACTGGCGAGGGCGCTCCTGAAAAAGATCCTCAGCGCGTTTCTGATCGTGTTATGCAGGAACTCGCTAAGAAGTACTCCGAAGGCGGGTCCCCGCATATAGAAGAAATCCAGGATATTGTGGAAGAATCGTTGATTGTCTTGGATTTTCCGAAGACGGCCAAGGCGTACATTCTTTATCGCAGTGAGCGTTCACGCGTACGCGATAAATCCAATCTCATCCCAGAGCACGTTAAAGAACTGGTGGCGGAGAGCAAGAAATATTTCCGCAATCCTCTTTCCGAATTTATTTATTACCGCACTTATTCGCGATGGATTGAAGAAGAGAAGCGCCGTGAGACATGGATTGAAACTGTGGGTCGCTATATGAGTTTTATGAAAGAGAATCTTGGGAGGCGTTTTAGCGATGACGAATATAACGAAGTACGCGATGCGATTTTGAAGCAGGAAGTTATGCCGTCAATGCGTTTGATGTGGAGCGCCGGCAAGGCCGCGCGGGCGACAAACGTTTGCGCGTACAACTGCTCTTTTATCGCTCCCTCGCGTTTGGAGGATTTTGCGGAGATTATGTACCTTTTGATGTGCGGCTCGGGGGTTGGTTTTTCGGTTGAAAGCCCGACTGTCCAGCAGATGCCCATCATAAAGCGCCAGACCGGAAAGAAGCTTAAGACCTACTTAATTGAAGACAGCAAGGAAGGTTGGAGCGACTCGCTTACTCTCGGTTTGAAGACCTGGTATGAAGGAAATGATATTGATTTTGATTTTTCAAAATTGCGTCCGGCAGGCGCGCGTCTTAAAACGATGGGCGGTCAAAGTTCCGGTCCCGAACCTCTGCGCGCGCTCTTGAGTTTCGCGCGCAAGAAAATTTTAGAATCGCAAGGCAGGCGATTAAACAATTTGGATGTTCATGACATAATTTGCAAAACAGGGGAAGTTGTCGTGGCCGGAGGCGTTAGGCGTTCGGCTTTGATATCGCTTTCCGATTTGGATGATCGGGAAATGCGTCACGCCAAAGAGGGACAATTTTATTTTTTTGAGCCTCAGCGCGCAATGGCAAACAACTCCGCGGTTTACAATGAAAAGCCTAGCACCTCTGAATTTCTTGAAGAATGGCTGGCATTGGCAAAGAGCGGAACCGGAGAGCGCGGCATTTTCAACCGTAGCGGACTAAAAACACAGCTTCCGGCGCGCAGATGGAAAGTTTCCGAAAAATACGCGGGGACAATAGGCGCGAATCCATGCGGAGAAATTTACCTGCGTTCCAAGCAGTTCTGCAATCTCTCGGAAGTGGTTTGCCGGCGCGAAGATACGGAAGAAACGCTTTTGAAAAAGATGCGCGTCGCGACTATAATCGGCACGTATCAGTCAACACTAACTGATTTCCAGTATCTTTCAAAAGAATGGAAGGAAAACTGCGAAGAAGAACGATTGCTTGGTGTTTCTCTCACTGGACAATGGGATTGTCCGGCCGTAAGAAACGCCGAAACGCTTAAAAAACTGCGCGAGCGTGCCATAGAAGTCAATCGTGAATACGCCGGGTATTTTGGCATTAATCCTTCAACGGCCATTACCTGCGTGAAACCCAGCGGAACAGTGAGTCAGTTAGTGGACTCGGCTTCCGGAATGCATCCGCGGCATTCTAAATATTACATTCGTCGCGTAAGAATTGCGGCGACAGACCCGCTGTTTCATATGTTAAAGGACCAGAAATTGCCATATTATCCGGAGATCGGACAAGCGGGAAATTCCGCGACCACTTTTGTAATTGAATTTTTGGTTAAATCACCCGAAGACGCGGCCACGCGAAACGACCATAGCGCTATTGAACAGCTTGAATATTGGAAAACCATAAAAGAAAATTATACCGAGCATAATCCATCGGTTACCGTTTCTATCGGCGATGAGGAATGGATTGAAAGCGCTAATTGGCTTTACAAGAATTGGGATATTCTCGGCGGTTTGTCTTTTTTGCCGAGGAGCGAATATATTTATCAGCTCGCGCCTTATGAGGAAATAACCGAAGAAAAATATAACGAACTCGTGCTCAAGATGCCCGAAGTTGATTTTTCTCGAATTATTGCTTATGAAGAACAGGATCAAACTGTCGGTTCAAGAGAACTGGCTTGCGTAGCCGGAGTATGCGAGATAGACATGGAAGAAGATAAGATGCCGGCGCAGGTCTCGTCCAGTCACTGAAAGCCGCCTCGTTGAAATGGAGCGGTTTTTGTTTTATTATAAAAATACTTTAATGCTGGACCCAAACCGAATTCGCAAAAATCCAGACGAAGTAAAAACGGCTCTAAAAAACCGCGGTCTCTCCGTTAAATTGGTTGACGACTTTTTGCTTATTGACGGGGAATGGCGCGCGGCCAACGTTGAAGTTGATAAGTTGCGCGCAGGCCAGAAACGGCTGAGCAGTCCGCTTATTGTGGAAGAGGCCAGAAAAAACAAAGAAACTTTGCGCCCGAAAGAAAAGGAGCTCGCGGCTTTGGCGGCAAAACGCGGCGCCCTCCTTGAGGAATTTCCGAATATTCCTTTTTCTGACGTTCCTGTCGGAAAAAGCGAAAAGGACAATAAAGTTATTCGCGAAAAAGGCGCGAGGCCGCAGTTCTCTTTCAAACCAAGAGAGTATATGGAAGTTGATGCGGCGAAAAAAATGATTGATACCGAACGCGCTTCAAAAGTTTCCGGAAGCCGCTTTGGTTATCTTGTGGGCGACGCGGTTTTGCTTGAATTCGCGCTTGTTCGTCTTGCTTTTGAAAAGCTCGTCTCAAATGGCTTTATTCCCGTGATTCCGCCGGTTATGATCCGCCCGGAGGCATACAAAGGAATGGGGCGTCTTGCCGGGGACCAGAAAGAAGAGCGTTATTATTTGGAAAAAGACGATATATATCTCGTCGGAAGTTCGGAGCATACGCTCGGGCCATTGCATATGGGCGAGGTTTTGGATGAAAAAACTTTACCGAGACGTTATGCCGGTTTTTCAACTTGTTTCCGCCGTGAAGCCGGTTCTTACGGAAAGGATACCAAGGGAATTTTACGGGTGCACCAATTTGATAAAGTTGAAATGTTTTCTTTTGCCAAACCGGAGGATTCTGACAACGAACATAAATTTTTGCTTAGCTGTCAGGAGGAATTAATGAATGAACTTGAATTGCCGTATCGCGTAGTTGAAATATGCACCGGCGACATGGGCTGGACCGACGCGCGTCAGTACGATATTGAAGTATGGTTGCCGGGCCAGAATCAGTACCGCGAAAGTCATTCCTGCTCCAATACCACCGACTTTCAGGCTCGCGGCATAAGCGCGAGATATAAAGAGACAAGAGACAAGAGACAAGAGACAAGCTATTTGCATATGCTTAATGCTACCGCGCTGGCGATCGGCAGAATACTCATAGCTATTATTGAAAATTATCAAACCGAAAAAAGTGCGATAAAAGTTCCAAAAGCGCTTCAGTCCTATGTCGGTAAAGAAGAAATATCTTAAGACCTGGGTTGAAATAGACAAATCTGCCGCCGAACATAATTTAAAAACTTTCCGCAACGTTGTAAAAAGACGTTCCAAATTAATGGCCGTGGTCAAATCCAACGCCTACGGTCACGGTCTTTTCGCGTTTTCAAAGATGATTGACCGTTCCGGCGTTGACGGGTTTTGTGTGGATAGCTTTACGGAGGGCGCGCATCTCAGGCGTGAAGGAATAAAAAAGCCGATTCTTGTTCTCAATTATACGTTTCCGGAACTTTTTTCCGCCGCTAAAAAAGAAAATATCATACTCTCAATATCTTCACGGGAAGGGCTTGAACGCCTTAAAAAACTTTCGCCCGCAAAACGCCCGGATTTCCATCTAAAAATTGACACCGGAATGAACCGGCAGGGATTTTATGCGGAAACCGTTTCCGCGGTTGCCGAATTCATAGCACGGAATAAATTGCCGATGAAAGGTTTATTTACGCATTTTTCCTCCGCCAAGAACGTGGAGAATACGGCATATACGAAAAAGCAATTTACCGGATTTATTGAAGCGGAGAAAAAGTTGCGCTCCGCGGGACTGGATGGTTTTACGCATCATGTCGCCGCCACCGGGGGAACGCTAATAAGCGCGGATTATCATTTGGACTTGGTGCGTTTGGGCATAGGGCTTTACGGTCTATGGCCGTCGAAAGAATTGGAAAGGCAGCTTGGAAGTAAAATTTCGTTAAAACCGATTCTTTCGTGGCGCGCGGTAGTAGGCGAAGTAAAAGAAGCAGGGAAGGGGAGTTTCGTTGGCTATGATATGGTTGAGCGTCTTAACAGAAAAACTCTATTAGCGGTAATTCCAGTAGGTTATTGGCACGGCTTTTTTCGTTCTTTGTCGGGGATTGGATATGTTATTATACAAGGCAGAAAAGCAAGGATTTTGGGCCGCGTTTCAATGGATATAATCGTTGTTGACGCGACAGGTATACCGGTAAAATCCGGAGATGTTGCGACCATTTTAGGTCGCGATGGCGCTGAAGAAATTAAAGCTTTTGAGACCGCCGAAAAAGCCGGCACGACGCATTATGAATTTCTTACGCGAATAAACCCGTTGATAGAAAGGAGAATAATATGAAAGTTTATTTGCCGGAAAAAGAAAAAAAATGGGCGCGCTTTTGGTTCAAATTGAAGTTTTTTATCTGGGTATTGGCCGTCGGGTTTTCTGTTATCGGACTTGCGTATGTTGTTTTTGTTTCCAATTTTTTCCGCGTAAACGATATTGTCATAACAGGGAGCCGTTTTGTGGACGACGCCTCCGTTAAAGAAGCTTTAATGTTGTCTGTTTTGAGCAATTCTTTAATAAAAAACGCGCTTGGCGCCCAAAATTATCTTTTTTGGCCAAAAGAAGTTCCGGTAGAATTTTTCGCGCTTTTGCCGTCGGTTTCGGAAGCGAGCATAAGTAAGGATTATTTTGAAAAAACAATAACCATTGCGTTGAAAGAACGGGAGAAATTCGGAATCTGGTGTCTGGAACGGAATTGTTTTTGGTTTGACCGCGGCGGCGTAATTTTTGAAAATGCTCCGGCGGCGCAAAGCAATCTAATCTTGACAGTAATCGGTTATCCAGAACCGTCAATTGTTAGTGAAGAACTTCAAATTTTTCCTTTGGGTAGCAAAGTTTTTAGCGACGCAAGTCACACCGCCAATATTTTCTCGGCATTTGAAATACTGAATTCTCTTGGTATAGGCGTCAGAGAATTGAGTTTGTCGCGTCCGGAATTGCGTGAATTTTATGCGGAAACGTATAATGGCGCGGAATTGCGTTTCAGTTTGGACCTTGACCCGCGCAGATTCGCCGCTGGACTTGAAAAATTGAATATCAAACCCGGTTTAAGAAATTTGGAATACGTTGATATGCGGGTTGAAAACAAGATTTTTTATAAATAACTTAATAATATATACCACTATTGGGCCAAAGAAAAAGCGGCAATTGCTTGCCGCAGAGATTTCTTCGTTAGCTCAAAAATCTCTCAATCAGAGGTCAGTTCTTTTTCGTTCTCCAGACGATCGCGGTCGCGTTGTCTCTTGTTTGACGTTTGACGGCGTCTTGAACAAGGCCTTCTGCATTTGTGCCATTGGCGACCATTTCTGAGAGTCGCTCGACTTCATGTTTGGTGGTTGCGTGCCCTGGATCAAAAATGCCATCAGTTGCCACAATCACAAAACTCTTTTCTCCAAGATCTACGGCATATACCTCGGGCTCCCGGTTAAGGAATTGAGTTAGGTCGCGGTTTCCAAGCGCACGCGACATCTGCAGGCCCTGCCACGAATTTGGTCCGTAGAGATACCCGCCGTCATACTCTGCGCCTTTTCGCACTGCGGCTTCACGCTCAAGTAAATTGGTTCGTGCGTTGTGTTCGGGGCTGACCAAAAGCATCCCTTCTCGATCCGAAACAATAACTGGCGAGTCACCTAGGATTGCAACATAAGCTTTCCATTCGTCTTTTGGAAGAACAACGAGAGAAATAGTCGATCCTGACAGCATATCAAATGTCATTTTATGGAGATGTTCGACAACGTTAAGCAGAACATCAACAATATTTGTGCTATATTTTCCAAGCGCCTCTTGAAATTGTCGGGGGAGCTCTTTCGCGCATAACTCGGCTACTTTGGATCCTCTATGGCCATCCATAACAGCAAGAAGCAATACTGATCGACCACCAGCTTCATAAAAACCTACGACATGGCGGTCTTCTTGGTACGAACGTGTTCCCCGTTCAGAAGCAACTGTAAAATATCCCTCCATCATTGTCACATCCTTTCTGTATGGAATTTCAAAAAACAAACATATGGAAAGCATATTACAAATATACGCTTTTTACAATGGCTTCATATTATGAACGAAAGTGGAATGTTTGGATGTTATTTTACCCCTGTATGAATTCGTTTTTTACTTTTCTCATTTCTTCTATAAGTTCTTCAAAATTGTGGAATACGCCGTGAGCGAATTTATACATAACGTCCCATCTTTCGGGGTCATCCAGCAGGATATATCCCTTTTTGCCTTTTCCGATGGCGTACCCCAGCTCTAAATGCCCGGATTTTCCTGCTGGCAAATATAAAATTGTGATATCGGAACTGTCTAAGTGACGCAAATCAAATTGATAAACATGCTCCGCCGCAAACCCTTCCAGCGCGTCTCTATAGGTGCGGCCCCTTAATTTCTCATAATCTCTCCACTTGTCGTCTGCTTCCGGACCGGCGGCATGCCAATCGTCAAAAACCTCAAAGCCAAGTTCCCGTATTTTGTTCGCAACCTTCGGGACTTCCGGATTTCTCAAAGACCCGATTAAATATACTTTAGCCATATTATTTAAATATAATAAAGCTTCATCTCTGTGTAAATAACCAATTTATACCCAGGTCGTTCATAAAAATAATGGCCTCTCCACGTGTAGTGACGAGAAGAGGCCATTTGGTTTATGTAACGGCGGCGCTCGCTACAACTCTTTGAAAAAGCAGAACTGGTTTTTGCCGCGCGACTTGGCGAGATACATTGCTTTGTCCGCGTTGTGTAGCGCTGCTTCAATTGTCCGGCGATAGACGCTTTTTTTGGACCGCATGTCTTTTTGATTGGGTTCGGCGACGACGAGCTCTGCGAATCCACCGCTCATGGTAAGTTCTATGGGTGTTCCGCAGAACTTTATTTTCACTGCCGGAATTCGGCTGGCTCCGAATCGCTTGAGTATGTTCCGGTCGCTGGCGTTTATTACGGCGACCGCGAACTCATCGCCGTGCAGGCGCGCAATCACGTCTTCCTCCCGGAACGAATTTTGGAGGTTCTGTGCCGCCGCCTTTATGGCGATATCTCCGCTATAGTGGCCGAATTTGTCGTTAATTCCTTTCAGATTGTCCATGTCAAACAGTCCGACAGTGATGCTTTGGATAACCTGTCGATACATCTGCGGAATGTATTGCCGAGCGAGCAGGTTCAAGAACCCGTTGCGGTTGTGGAGGCCGGTAAGTTCATCCTCTGCAATCAATCGCTCAAGAGCGAAGTTCCGCTTCTTAAGCCGTTCGTTTTCTTTCTCAAGTTCCGCAGCCCGTTGCTCAAGCGCATTCGTATTGGGCAGATACTTTAAATTGCCGGTCATGTTGACCTCCTATAAGTTAGTAAATTGTTGCCAATGGTGCTATAACAACATATATCATAAAATTCTAGTTTAGTCAATGATCAAAAAAAAGCCTCATTTGTGAGACCTTTTTATTTTTTTTGGAAATGTTTCTGTTCCATTTCATTAAGTTCGGCAAGTTGACGTTTTTTCTCTGATGTAAGAATTACCCCTTTTACTGGATGAATTGTGATTCCGTCGAAAAACTTAACCAACTTTTGAAGTATTTTGCCCTGGAAATTTAGCCGCCTTTCTATCTCCTCAATTCGTTTTTGACTCTTGGACGCCGCTACATCGCAGGGCTTGTTACATTTAAGGCAAACGTAATAAACGGTGCACGCTTCCTTACTCCCTATAAAATCTGGCATGCCATTCATTCTTACTTCCGCCCTGCAACACTTTGATTTGTAAATCACCTGAGTCATTTAACCCTCCTTTAATTGTCTAATTGTCAATCTAAAACTATTAAATATACTATCACGGCAACCAAAATTTGAGAAGCTCTAACTCCAAAATCCTCCATAAATTTATTTTAGTGCTTGCCCCGAGTTTTATCGAGGGG